>CASGVX010000065.1 GCA_949346185.1 uncultured Lachnospiraceae bacterium | reverse complement strand
AAATGGGAACGCGTCGTAGAAGAGTACCGTCAAACACCTGGGGCTTCTATTTTAGCAAAAAGCATCGCAAGATAAAAACCTTAAAGCATACCCTCAAGGTGGTAAAAAGCTCCCTGCTGCCCAATGCGTCTTTTCACTTGGTTCAATCCATCAATCCTTTCAACTATACCGTAAAAATCGGATGCAATCGCATTTTATTAAAAAGGGAAGTACAAAAGAGCAAAATCACCTTGAATAAAAACGGAATTTCTTCTCCTCTCTCTGCCTCCTTTTCGGAATTATCTTCTACGGGAAAAGAAGTCACATATATTTTGAATAGCCAGAGCCAGAAGAAACTATGCCCTAGGAATGGAACGATGGATGGAACATACACCCTATCTTCTTCTCTTTTCCGCAAGAAAATAACTCTTTCTTACCAAGAGAGGATTGGAGATTATTCTGTATCCGGCTATGTATTATCTGTAGAGGGAACCCCCATCAATGAGGCTTATGTAAAATGCATGGCAGAAGGTTCTGTAAAGACATGCCGAACGGACAGCAATGGATTCTATCATCTGAAAAAAGTAAAAAAACCCCTTTCCATCACTGTAACCAAACCCGGCTATGCCTCCGAAACCCTTGCCCAGCCCACCACCTTTTCCCATGCCACCCGATGTGAAAATATCATCCTCCACAGTGAAAAAGAAAGCCCTCTCACCGCCCAATTCCACATTGCGGAACAGCGTGGGACTGCCATTCCCCATGCTTCCGTCTCTCTCTTTCAGAGTGACAGGGAGGATCAAATCCTATGTTCTGGAGAAACCGATGAAAAGGGAAATATCTTTTTCTATACAGACAAAATTCCCTCTTCCGCTCCCTGTACGAAATGGATCATTGGCAAAGAAGATACTTTGACCTATGAAAATCACTTCACTCCGGATTCTGCCAACAGCGTCAAGATATCATCTCCCCTATCACCGGATAAAGATTATACTCTTCTGATAGGAAAATCCCCTAAGGAAAATACGCCGGGCTATTCCTTCCGAAAGTTTACATTCTGTCCCAAGGACTATTTGTCCCAACAATTTTTATTTGATGTAAGACTTTCTGACAGCAATTCCCTATCACTGGAAAATCTGTCCCTAACATGGGAAAGGAGAGACAAAACGCCCCCCTCATATCTGCAGCTATCTTTTTATCAAAGTCAGTGTCAAAAACCTGTTCTGACTGCCAATTTGTCTGAGAATGATTTTAAGGTAAATGAGCATGCCCTATCCCTCCCTGCAAACATTCCCCACTCTCTGCCAGATGGCTCTTACTATGTCAAGGCAATGCTGGAAGATAAAGAACATCACTGTATATCTCAAAGTTCCATAACAGAAATATCTATATACGGTGGAAAATGTTCTTCCAAAGAACTTTCCTTCCTTCCCTGCTCCTATGCTAGGATTCTTGCCTATGGGGATTTTTCCGGGACGAATATCCACGCATCTTTCCACAGATATGTAAAAGTAGATGGGGAATTTTATTATTTGGATACCCTGACATCTTCCCCTTTCCAAGGCAAGAAATGGGATATCAAGACAGCCAATCTTATCCTGCCCTACACCCAGGCTGAAACAACATACCTTCTCCTTCCCGGGGAGGGAGATATCACTCCAGAAAAGCATTTGATATTTACTGCCGAAAGGGAAAATATATTTAGTGGGGAAGATGCCGCCGTCGCATCTCTTCCCCTGACAAAGATAAACTGTATTCCGGCATCGGAAATCATCTCTGATACAATGTCGGACATATGGGACAAAGAATATATTCCCCCTGTGGCCAGCCACACCAAAGCCACAAAATCCTATGTACGAAATTGTCCTACTTATCCCAACAGCATAACGGCCTTTTATAAAAACGATGGAACTTTTCTCTCTGCATCCCTCACCATAGGTTTCCCGAAAAATGTCATATCTAATAATGTCCACACGATTATGGATGTCTATACCAATGGAAAGGAATTAATTACCTCACAAAAAAGCTATCAGATTGAATAACTTTTTTCATACCGCAGGACTCCATCCTTGGTCACGCAGGCAAGAATACTTTTCATTCTCTGGGGTTTTTCCCTTCCAAAAGTATAGGCGCCAGAGAGATTCTTCATTCCCTCCTGCAATGTTTCTTCCTTTGAGGTGTATAGCCTTGCCAGCACATCTCCCTGCTTGATTGGGTCTCCCGTCTTTTTATAAAAGCGGATTCCTGCCCGGGAATCAATATCACACTCTTTGGTTTCCCTCCCAGCACCCAGAATCACTGCCGTCCGACCGCAAGCCTCCGTATCCATATGGGTGACAAATCCATCCACGGGTGCAACCAGCTTCATTTCATAAATAGCTTTGCGGAATTTCTCCGGATGATAGATATAACTGGAATCTCCTCCCTGCCTCTCTACCATCGCCGCAAACTTATCCAAAGCCCTTCCCTCATCTATAGCAGATTTCACAAGGCTAGCGCAGGTCTTCTCATCGCCAATCCCTCCCAGTATCAGCATAGCGATAGCAAATGCCTCGCATATTTTCCAAAAGTCCTCTGGGCCGCCTCCCTGAAGGGTTTGAATGGCCTCAATGATTTCTATATCATTTCCCACCGCTTCCCCCAAAGGAACATCCATATCCGTGAGGATAGCGACCGTCTCCTTCCCTGCGCCCTCGCCGATTGCCACCATTTTCTCTGCCAGCAGAATGGCATCATCCAGATTTTTCATAAAGGCGCCGCTGCCCACCGTCACATCCAGAACAATCTTATCGCTGCCAGCTGCCAGCTTCTTACTCATAATAGATGCAGCAATTAGCGGAATACTGTCCACCGTGCCTGTCACATCTCGGAGGGCATACAGTTTCTTATCTGCCGGTGCGATATTTGCTGACTGTCCAATAATAGCCAATCCCAAATCATTCACCGTATCGAAAAACGCCTCCTCTTCCATCGCTGTCTCCAAGCCGGGAATGGACTCTAGCTTATCTATCGTCCCTCCGGTAAATCCCAGCCCTCGTCCACTCATTTTAGCCACTTTTCCACCACATGCCGCCACCAAGGGCGCCACCACAAGAGTTGTCTTGTCTCCCACGCCTCCGGTACTGTGCTTATCCACTTTGATTCCCTGTATCCGGGACAAATCTGCCATATCTCCTGACTTTGCCATACACGCCGTCATATCTACCAATTCCCTATCTGACATTCCCTGAAAGTAAATAGCCATCAGAAATGCCGCTATCTGATAATCCGGTATCTCTTCTGCTACATATCCATTGACAGCAAAGCATATTTCCTCTTCTGTCAATTCCATTCCCTTTTTCTTCTTGTCTATTACGTCATATATCCTCATAAGCACCGCCCTTTCTCTTCGCATTGCTACTCTATTATATAGCGAACATCATACCTATTTCTTAACATCCTAAGCCAAATTATCCGGCCCAAATCCTTGAGGAAGAAGATCTTCCAAAGAATATATACGATATTCCTTTTCATTTTTTGCCAATAGGACTTGAAATTCCTTTGGATTGCAAAATTCCCTCATGACTTGCAGACAAATACCGCAAGGTGGACAATATTCCAGAGAATCCTCTCCATGTCCCCCTACAATCGTTATTCTGGAAAAATCCCTGATTCCCTCGCTCACTGCTTTGAAAAAAGCCGTTCTCTCTGCACAGTTTGATGGGCCATAGGCAGCATTCTCTATATTGCATCCATGATATCCCTTTCCTTCCGCTGTCTCCAGATAAGCCCCTACATGGAACTTGGAATAGGGGGCATAGGACATTTTTCTTGCCTCCAATGCATTTTTAATTCCTAATTCTTCTCGATTCATTGAGACTCCTTCTTTCCATATGATACAATTAATTTACCAACTATTTCTTAATTTATTTTACATGGTTTCTTGAGTTTATACAAGTTCACTTACATTTGATTTCCCAAAAGATTTATGATATGCTGTTACTGTTCACAGTCCACAGAGAAAATTGTAACGATAGCTTAATTTGACGTTGCTACTTGAAAGTTACTGTGAATAGTAACGAAAGAAAACAATTATTCAATAAAAATCTATCAGAGGGGAGAATTATAAAATGAAACTGCTTACTGTTACAATACCTTGTTACAATTCTCAGGAATATATGACCCATGCTATTGAAAGTGCTTTGGCTGGGGGAGAGGATATGGAGATTCTCATTGTGGATGACGGTTCTTCCGACAATACGCTTACCATTGCCCAAAAATATGAGAAGAAATATCCCCATATTGTGCGCGCCATCCACAAGAAAAATGGAGGACATGGCTCTGCTGTAAATACTGGCATCGCCAATGCTACTGGAAAGTTCTTTAAAGTCTTAGACAGCGATGACTGGTTTGATGTGGATAGTTTGAAAAAGATACTCCATTTTATCAAGTACATTGCCAAAGATTCCATTCCGCTTGACTTGATTGTCAGCAATTATGTATATGAAAAGCCTAGCATAAATAAGCAAAAATCCATGAACTATCGAAGTGCTTTTCCTTGCAATAAGTTTCTGACTTGGGATGAGGCAAAACATTTTCGGATGACCAATAATCTCCTAATGCATTCCCTGATGTACCGCACAGAATTATTGAGGGCTTGCAATTTGCAACTGCCAGAGCATACATTTTATGTAGATAATATTTTTGCTTTTGTACCTCTTCCCTATGTAAAGAAACTATATTATTTAAATGTAGATTTGTACAGATACTACATTGGGCGAGACGACCAGTCTGTGAATGAAGCAGTTATGACAAAGCGTATTGACCAGCAGATCAAAATCACTAAGATAATGATTGATTCTTTTGAATTGGACAGTATCAAGAGCAAGAAGCTTCAAAGTTACATGCTGCAATACCTATCCATCATGATGATTGTCACATCCGCCCTGCTGGTAAATGAGGGTTCCGATGTAAATCTCTTTAAAAGGCAGGAACTTTGGAATTATTTGAAAAATACAAATAAAAAAGTATATCGTCTGATTACACAGAAAAAATTTGGATTTGCATTGCAGTTTAAGTCTAGTTTTGGCAAGAAAGTTATTGTAAATGGTTACCGCTTGATGAACAAGATTTATGCATTTAACTAAGGAACTGCAAATAATTTTTTATTTACAGTTTCTAAAAGAATGGAGTACCTATGAGTGATTTAATATATTATGATGAGGAAGAAGAGTGGAACTGCGCCATCTTGCTGTATAATGCTGTTTTAAAGGAAATCTGCACAAAGATTGAAATATTGAACAACGAATTTAAGATGGCGCATCAATACAATCCCATTGAGCATATCTCTTCCCGCATCAAGTCAATGCACAGTATTGCCAGAAAAATGCGAATTAAGCAAAAAGAGTTGACTGTTGAAAATGTAATTCGGTATATCAATGATGTAGCGGGAGTGCGTATTATTTGCTCTTTTACTTCTGATATCTACCGCATTGCAGTGGCTATCGCAAAGCAAGATGATGTCACAGTCCTACAGGTGAAGGATTATATTGCTAATCCTAAGCCAAATGGATATACCAGCTATCACATGATTGTATCCATTCCCATATATTTATCAAACGACATGATTAATACAAAAGTAGAAATCCAAATTCGTACCATTGCTATGGATTTCTGGGCAAGCTTGGAACATAAGATTTATTATAAATTTGAGGGAAAAGCTCCTGACAATATCCGAAGCGAACTAAAAGAGTGTGCCAGAATTATTTCCTTCCTAGATCAAAAAATGCTTTCCATCAATGAAAGTGTCAATAATTATCAGGAAGATTTCACCACTCCCATTATTGATCCGGAGGAAACATCTCCGCCTATTGATATGGAACAAAAGTTAGATTCCCTGAAACCTTTTTTTGGCTCCATCGCAGGAGATGACAATTTACCGAAACAGAATATATAGAACCAATGCGAAATAGGCAGTCACTCTGCAACACCCCAGAAGTCGACTGTCTATTTTTATTGGCAAGATAAGAATAAAACTGATAACGGAAAATATTATCAAATCATAGACTTGGAATATGCTAATATAAATACTCCGATATATCGCACATAATCCCAAAAGTATCGTAATGCTAAATATAGATTCCTGATTGTTTGCATTTTCAAATGATTGTTCTCCACAAGAAGAAAAATCAATATTTACAAAATTAACGCACCAAGATAAAAATAAAAATCCAATCGTATATGGTAATATAGACGAGTGTACGCTAATAAAAAGCACTCCATCTATTAGAAAATAACTACCCAGTAAAATGCATGCCTCTAGTCCCAAAAGAAAACCTATTTTCTTCCATAAATTATCTCTAAAGGAATCTCTTATTCTATCCATAAGAAACACCCAGCCAAATCTTCTCCCCTCCAGAAAAAAGTATAGCAATCCTGCCACGGCCAGAACACATCCATCTCCTCTTCCCAAAACATTTTGAACCTGTCTCTGGCCAAACAGATAATCCGCACATAGAAGCAACAGCAAGATGTAAGAAATCACAAGAAACACACTGCTTCCATCCATCTTCTCCATAAATATTTTCCGTCGCTGAGCAAACCATTCCAAGCCATTTATTTTTTGTTTTGAAAATAGATACTGACTTTCTTCTCTGCCCTGAATCAATGATATCCCCTGCACCACTAGAAAATGAAACATGGTGCTTCCCATCAGCACGGAAAATGCCATCTCCATATTTCCCATCCCAAGCAGTACTCCGCATATATTTCCAAGGCATAGCAAATAAATAATTCTTCTTTGTATTTCTCTTTCCCAGAGATATCCCCACTTCTTCTGTAAGCATACAAAAAGAACGGGAAGAATTCCCATGAAAAATATTCCCAAAATTATTTTCATAATATCCCGTTCCATACTATCCACCATTCCATATAAAATATGGTTCCTTTATTTTTTCTTTTGAGGCGTCATTTTTTTTAAACTGATATTCATCTTTGCTTCTTCCAATGCCTGCTGTTCCTCTTCAGAAAGAATGACAAAAGCCTCGCCCCCTACCACTTCCTTGGCATAAGTATAGCATCCATCCTTCGTGCTATGCATAGAATTTAAAATAAACCCATTATCCTCTGCCGTTAGCAATACAAGAACAAAACTCAGTTTTCCACCAATCTCCTTAAATGCATCATATTTTACAATTCCTATTTTCTGATAGGCAGTTATTAACTGGCCATTTATCGTCTGGATTTTTCTATAGATATCCTCCACATTTCCCTCGAGCGTATCAATAGCAGAAAACTTGTCCAAAATCGCTTTTTCCAAATTTTTTCCATTCTCGCCCGCCATAAATATATTATATTTTTTTCGGAGACTGGAATTTTTAGCCATGGTAACTATCAGCATAATAAACATAATTAATATGATGCCAGCCATTCCCATTACTACATATCCCAAATCAATTCCAAACTGTTCAAATATTTCCATCTTATGCACTATCCTTTCTCTTAATTACACCCACTCTACATCATTTTATCCAAGTATTTCATGAAAAACTCCTATTCTTAGCAAAAACATGCCAAAAATCTTCGACTTTCATTCATTGCAAATAGCAACAGATGCTATTCTTTATGTAAAAGCATCTCCACAATTCTCTCAAATTCATCTTTAGAAAAATATTCAATCTCAATTTTTCCTTTGCCTTTCTCCTTATGATTGATATGAACTTTTGTCCCCATAGCATCCTTGAGTTTCTCCTCAAAACTGGCATACACCACCTTCATCTGCTCATCTTCTTTTTTCTCCTCTTTTCTCGTATTTGGATTAAGAAGCCTCTTCACCAATTTTTCAGTCTCGCGGACACTGAGATTTTCATCAAATACTTTCAATGCCACTTCGTACTGCTCATCTTTATCATCAATAGCAAGCAAAGTCCTAGCATGACCGCTTTTAATCTTATCCTCAATAATCATATTGCGGACTCTCTCATCTAATTTCAACAACCGAAGAGAATTTGTCACAGCCGTTCTGCTCTTAGAAACTCTCTCCGCCACTTCATCCTGTTTCAATTCATATTCTTCAATCAATCTCTGAAACGCCTCTGCTTCTTCAATGGGATTCAAATCTTCTCTCTGGAGATTCTCAATCAAAGCAATTTCCATCACTTCCCTATCAGAGTATTCCTTTACAATCACAGGAACATTTTTCAATCCTGCAATTTTGGCAGCACGCCATCTGCGTTCCCCTGCAATAATCTGAAAGAACCCTTTTTTTCCTTCCTGCACAATCAATGGCTCAATCATGCCATGCTGCTTAATGGAATCTGCCAGTTCCTGCAAACTATCCTCATTAAAGTTCTTTCTCGGTTGAGACGCATTCGGCTCGATTTTATTAATATCTATCTGATCTGTCTCTTTGATAACTTCCTTGACAACCTGCTTCTCTCTTTCTCTTCTCTCCTCTTCCTTTGATTTTGGAATCAGAGAATCAATCCCTGCTCCCAGACCTCTTCTCGCAGCCATAAACTATATTCCCCTTTCAATCACTTCATCCGCTAAATTTCGGTAACCATCTGCTCCCGCTGACTTACTGTCATAAAGATTAATTGGCAGACCATGGCTTGGTGCCTCAGCCAACCGAATATTTCTCGGAATAATCGTCTTATAAATATTTTCCTGCAAATTTTCCTTCACATTCTCCACTACCTGTAAAGAAAGGCATGTCCTAGCATCATACATAGTAAAGACCACGCCCTCTATCTCCAATTTGCTATTCAATCTTTCCTTTACCAATTCAATAGTATAGAGCAATTCGCTTAATCCTTCCAAGGCATAATATTCACACTGAATAGGAACAAGAACAGTGTCGGCAGTAGTCATAGCATTAACAGTTAGAGTATTCAGAGAAGGAGGACAATCAATAATAATAAAATCATAATTGTCTCTTATCTTATCCACATGCTCTTTTAAAATATACTCTCTATTTTCCCTGCCAATCAATTCTATCTCTGCACCTGCCAGTCCCCTCTCCGAAGGAACTACTTTCAGACCATCACACACAGAAGATTCAATCGTCTCCCATATTGTGGTATCGCCCAGAAGCAAATCATAACTGGTATTCTTTACCTTTCCCTTGTCTACACCCAAACCACTGGTGGCATTTCCTTGGGGATCAATGTCAATCACCAAAGTTTTCTTTCCTTTTTCGGCGAGACAGGCCGACAAATTAATCGCCGTAGTAGTTTTTCCCACGCCACCTTTTTGATTTGAAATTGCTATCACTCTACCCATTATTTTATCCTTTCTTCTCTATAACCGTGAATAAAATCTTTCGTTAGGAACTGTTAAAAAATACATTTAGCGCAGAATTATTAGCAGTTCTTTTTCATTCTAAAAATCACAGTGAATACTAATATTTTATCATATTTCACAAATAAAGAAAACACAATATCTTGTATTTTTAAAATAATACCATAAAATGTGTTACTATTCACGGTCATTTCTAGAAAAAGAGCAGAATCGTTGTGCTTGCACAT
>CASGVX010000064.1 GCA_949346185.1 uncultured Lachnospiraceae bacterium | reverse complement strand
GAACATCTTCCTCACGGCCGACGACCCCGACCGAGCCTTTCTTCTATTCCAAAAAGCCATGCCGCTCCTCCATTTTAGATGCTAATCTGCTTTCGATATTCATTCTTCCATGCGGAAATGGAACTGTGAACTTTCTCGTAATACTCTTCCATATTTCCACTGCGCACCAGCCCCCGCAGCTTCTCCACCCGCTTCGCCTCCCTGCTGCCGCCGGCAAGTTCCAAGGCGCGCTGGTACTCTTTGTCCCACTGATCCTGATCCTCTTGGGAAATCTCCAAGTCATTCAATAATTTCTTGTAAGTCCCCACGTCCTTGCACATCCTCAGGGCATACATGCACTGAGCCAGAGACTCCTCCCGGCCATTCTTCTCATAAGCCTTCAGAAACAGTTCGGAAGCCTTATGGAACTCCCCGATATTCACATAGGCAACTCCCATATTGTGGAACAAATCCCCATACACCTTGGCCTCTGCCTGAAGGATTTCATCGCTCTCAAACACCTTTTCATACTCCTCCACCGCCTTCTCATAGGACTGGCATCGAAGATAATTATCCCCCTTGTACTTCTTTCTGGCATAGCCTGGCAAATGTTCCGTCTCGTCAATGATTCTGATGAGCTCCCGGATCTCATCCTCCTCATAATAATCGCAGCTGCAGCACAGAGTCACTACGATATCCTTCATATTCCGATGGTCGTCAATGAGCCGCTCCAGCTTGTCCGCCGTCTTATCCATATGCAGTTCCCGGCGAATCCACTGGGCAAACTCCCGGTCGAAGACCTCCTCCTGCATCATATATATATTATGGCGTATATAATAGCACACCTCTTCCATGGAGTACACATTCGTCTTGGTCAGCCGAAAATGATATGGTTCCCTTGCAAGTTCGCTGCTGCACTGTATCAGTTTTCCCATAACCTGCCTCCCTTAATTATTAAGCATCATATCGCAATATGCCGTTCCCACACCCTGTTGCTCCCGGGGCAGAACTCCCCGAAGCCATTATCCTTCAATGTGACGATGCATGTGCTGCTGTCGCCAAACCGTATGCGAATCGTAAATCTGGTCATCTTATTCTCCCTGCCGGCAAAGCCGCTGAGGGAAAGCATGTGAGCCCTGGCCTCCCGCTTCAATACATTCTGCACGGTTATCTGGATTTCATCCTCCTCGTCCGGAATCACATCCACGCTGGCATCCACCTCATTCCAAAGGGAGCCGGCTCTGGCCATCAGCACATCCTGCACCTCCGCATCCCGGTATAGCCGCAGGGAAATATTGCTGGCAATCATATCCTCATCCAAGAAAAGGCAGTTATCCAGCTTCCCCTCCCCGGAAAGCTCCCGGGCGGCATAGCAGGCCCCTCTGGTAAATAGATTCTGCCCCCGGAACACCCGGCGTCCCGTGCACAGTTCCTTCAAGGCTTCGCCAGCCCACTCTCGCTCAAAGCCTTTCCCCGTGACATAAACCGTGGTGACATACTGCTTGTGCAGCGCCGCCCCCGCCACATTGAGGAAGGCATAGGAAATCTGCTCCGCTCCCTCCTCTGCCAGCCCCTCCCAGTCCAGCCCGTCCGATAAATCCTTCTGGACGACACCGATAATGAGAGGCATGGTCTTCCTATCAATATCTATCTGGGAATACAATAACCGATTTCCCTCTAACTGAAACATTCCCACATTATTCACCCACAGTTCCTTGGGCTGGCTGATGGCATAGTACATATAGCTCTGCCTGTGATTCTGCACCACCAAAGCATTCTCCGGCAATCCAATCTCTCTGCCGATCTGCTGGAGATAGGCCACCAGCTTTTCCTCCTTCTCCGCCAAGGTAATCACCAATTTCCGTATACGCTCTCTGGGATAGTACCCCTTGAGAATGCTCAGCACCTTTACGAGAAATCTCTTCAATACCTGATAGCTCTCCACTGCGTAATCCCCCACCGTGATGGTGTCGTCCCGCAAAACATCCGCCAAGAGATAGGTAATCCTGAATACCTGCTCCCGGGAGGGCACTTCCTCATCCGCCCAGTACCATTCCCCCCGAGCAGGATTCACCGCCAGCGACGTAGGAATCTCGTAACCCCGCTCCTTCCCTGACTCCCGGCCGATGGGCACCGGCTCGTAGGTGGTAAAGTCAAAGCAATTCACCTGAGTAACTTCCTTTCCCAAGTCAATTCCCACCAGCAATGTCCTATCCTTTTCCAAATCCAATCAAACAACCTCCCCTACTCCACAGGCTTAAACAGCGTATTCACGCACTCTCTGGTTTCCACGTACTCCCGCATCATATCAATCAGCGTACTCTCCTCATTCATCTCCTGAGCAATCATCATCAGGTTCAGCATATGATACCGGCTGCTGGTACGCTCATTGTCCATCGTCTCATCAAACTTCACGCTGACGCTCTTGGTAATCACTTCCCCCTCCGGCCTAAGTTCAGAGATATAATATTGCAGGATTTCGTCCTGAAACAGAACAAATTCCTTCACATGGATCCCCTGAAACATATCCCGCATGGTCTCCGTCACGTATTCCCCCTCCTCATATCCCGATGAAATCAGATAGTGTATCTTCACCTCATACTCAGGATTGGAGGTGTAAGATACATAGTGCTCATCCAGAATATGGATGGGCAGGGATAATTTGCCATAAAAATCCCGAAAGAAGGGGAATACTTTCTTCTGCTCATACAATTTGTTCACATGGTAATCAGCAAACTTCTTTTCCTCCTCCGAAAGTTCCGCCTTCTGGCTCAGATACTTCAATGTGGCAATCAGGCAGAAGATATTGTCCTGAATCTGCACATCCTTATAAAAATATCCAAACATCTGGCTGGGAATCATCCACCCCCGCACCATGTAATTATATGCCACAAACTTCATAAATGCCAGAATCAGCCGCTTATCCTTTCCCGATTCATAGTACTGATAGAACACCTCATAGGCATCCGGCAGCATTTCCTCCGTAAAGAGAATCTGCCCCAGAATCCGTTCCGCAAAATCACCCGTATCAACGGAAAAGCCCTTGGCATACCGCCAAATCTGCACCATGTCAAAAATCCTTCCACTGTAATATCGACATAGGTATCCAAGCATATTCTCATCAAAATGCCCGCTCTGGAAAATATGCCAGGCAATCTGCACCAGATGCTTGTCCTCCTTGTCCATCGCCCGGGCAAAGGTATCAGAGGAAACTTTCAGCAGCCTCTTTCCGTCTATCTTATCATACCCATAGAGGGCGATTCCCTCCATGGCCTTATCAAAATATCTGCGCACCGTGCAATACTCCATAAACTGCACCCGCTCCCCGGGGGTGACCAGTTCCCAGTCCAGATTCTCCAGCGTGGCATCCAGCAGCTCCCCCTCGAAATTATCATAATAATACCGCACCAGAGAGCAAAAGCTCTTACGGTAATGATATCTGCTGAGATTGGCAATCTTGAGAATATCCCGGCGGATATTCTCAATCTCCCTGCCCGACTGGTTCATCCGCTCCGCCCTGTCATAGAGATACAGAAGCAGCCTGTCATCCCCGCAATGCTTTTCATAGCAAGTCATGGCAAGATGCTCCAGATGGAGCAATTTATTTACGGTATAATCCACGGAAAGGGCATATCTGTTATCCAGAGCATCCGCCAGGAATATCTGGTAATTTTCAGTAAAAATATGCACCACCGCCCGCCCCTTCACGAATGGGACAAACTCCTCCCCCTCCAGTTCCCTGTGGGTCACGTATACCCCCACAATATCCGGATTCTGACAGAGAATCTCGTGGCAGAACATGACAGCAGGGAGCTGGGAGGCAATGGTCTCATTCACGCATCCCTCCTTGATGAACTCCTCATACAGCACCGCCAGATTATTGCTAATCCTGCCCGCCGCCAGCTGGCGCAGAGTAAAATCCTCCATCATCTGGCGGTATGACTCATAGGTTTCCTCCATGGATGCCTTGTTGCGCACCACATAAGCGTAGAGCATAGCCTTTTTGGTCACCGTCAGGTGATTATCATACAAGAAATATAGCAGGGTGCTGTCCTGCAGCTTGATCTCCTGACTCTCATCAATGGAATACATGTAGTATTCATACAAGTCTGTCAACTTCAGGTTGTGCTCCACCCCCAAATTATACCAGTAAAACGCCCCATTCCCAGTAATCTGCCCATTCATCAGCATCTTGCAGATGGAAGAAAGCATCTCCTCATCCTGAAACTGCTCATAAAACCGACATAAATCCTTCAAGACCGCCTCGGAATAATTCCGCAGCCGCCCCGCCAAGTAGCCATAGCGCAGAGCCACATCCCGTTCCACGAACTGCTTCTTGCTGCCCCAGTGAATGGCCTCGCAGATGCCCGGGGTCAATTCCGTCAGCAGACCCGGGGTGTCGTTCAATATGCTGCAGATTTCCACAAACATCACCGGGCTGTGGCAATTCCTGCCCAGCTGCACCACGATTTCCTCATACTTCTTCCTCTCCAGCTGGTATTCCGGAGATAAGTACAAAAGAAACCAAAGCAATTTCCAATTATCCCGATCCCTCTGATAATATTCCTCAATCTTGGCAACGCAGGACTTCGTCACATCCTCTTCCCCCGCCCAGAGCCCTTTCAGATAAAGGAAGGCGCAGTATTTCACCGGGTGCTCCCGCTCCATCTCCTCCTCCTGCTCTTCCAAGATTGCCAGCCCATCTCGCACCTTGGCCTCCCGGTGCTCCATAATTCCCAGATGGATGCGGAACAACTGGGTTGCCAGCTCCATGCCGGATTTCTCCATGGTATATATCACGCTCTCTACTTCCTTCAGGTACTCTTCCCTGTCCAGCCGCCCCATGCAGAACTCAATATAGAGATGGGTGAGCTGGTACTGGTTATGCTGATTCTTTCTCCTGGCCTGCCATTCCTCCCGATGGCGACTCTCCTTTGTGGCCACGATGCCAATATCAATCCTCTGTCCCACATTCGACACCGTAATCCGGGCATAGTTCTTCCCAGTCTGCATCTGATCCACATCCACCAGAAAGGGAATAGAGCAGGTGTTTCCCACAAAATCCTCCGTCCAGATAATCTTGTGTTCCGGAATGACGAAGGGGCTGTCCGAATGGATATGGTATTCTCCGAAGCCCCAGTTATTCTTCGTGAGAATAAATCGGTCAGAAAAATTCTTGGAGCAATCGCTATATTCAAAATCCTGCCTGTTCACAGACAATTGGATTGGCAACTTCTTATGTATGGCGATGAGGAACTCCTCCAGCGCCATCCCCCGGCTGACCCCCTTAGATAGTCCTCGGTACAGGGCGATATTCTTGTTATCCCGGTACAGGAAAATCTCCTCAAAGTGAGGATTGCGAAAAAGGGCGGCCGCCTCCTCCGGCTGCTCCTTTGCCAGATTCGTATAATGGAACAAATCCTTGATTCTTCCAGTAGAAACCTGACAGGAGGGCACCCCCATCGTTCCCCGAAAGGGAAGCAGCACGGTGCCGCAGCTGGTGATGACAATAATATTGCCCTTCACCGTCTCACCTGGACGAAGGGATTCCCCATGAAATATAAAAGGCACATCATTTGCCACTCCCTCGAAAAACTCTTCCGGCAATTCCAGAAAATGGCAGTCCGTGCTCACCTGCCCCCGCAGAAACCGCTTCTTCTCATTGGTCACCGAAAAGGAACCCTGATACGATTCTCCCGCATTCACTTCCACCTGGATTTCCCGGTGGGACAGTTTTAGCGCAGAGGGACTATATTCAAAAACGCCTTTTGCCGCCTGATTGATTTTATCTCTCATAGGTTCCTCCCGTATCTAGACATGCCGCAAAAAGCGACACCATCAAAAGTAAAAGTACGCATATCAATTCATTATACCACTTTTTGTAGTATTCTTTCAAGTAGGCTCCAGGAACCCTAACTTCCCCATTTTTTCAACACGTCATTTCCATCCTTCAAAAAGAAGGGGATTGACAGGCATGGAAATACTTGGTATACTTTACCATGCATTAGGGAGTAGTTGGCGTGTAAACGCGGCTAAGCCAACAACCTCGGCCGTCTGCGAGATATCATTTTGGAAACGGCCTGGCTTAATCTTAAATAACAAGACTTTTGCATAGGTTATTTCTGTGCTTGAAAGTCCTCGTATCAATAGAAGGTGCAGTAATATACTGCATCTTTTTTGTTTTGAGCTTGTGTCAAATATAGACAGCGGGCGGAGCGCATTTGGCACTGCGAATAAGACAAAGCGCATACTGCCCTGCAATACGTCAGAAGGAGGAGACGTGATGGGAATTGCCGAATTATTTTTCATCGCAGTAGGGCTTTCCATGGATGCCTTTGCAGTATCCATCTGCAAGGGATTGGGCATGTCGAAATTCAATGGGAAGCACGGAACGATTATCGGGCTGTTTTTCGGGGGCTTTCAGGCTTTCATGCCATTGATTGGATATTTTGCAGGCATTGGCTTTCAAAAGTACATCGCAGACGTGGATCACTGGATTGCCTTTGCGCTGCTGGCATTTATTGGCGGGCAGATGGCCTGGGAAGCATTCAGGGAAGAGGAAAAGAGGGAGGAGCAGGGAGACGCTCTGAATATCCGGCAGCTATTCCTGCTGGCTATTGCTACCAGCATAGACGCCTTGGTGGTGGGCATCACCTTCGCCCTGCTTCCCGGAACGAACATCTGGCTTTGCGTATCTATGATTGGATGTACCACTTTCATATTATCCATCGCCGGAGTAGGAATTGGTTTTCGATTTGGCAACCGATACGAGAAAAAGGCCAAAATAGCAGGAGGTATGATTCTGATACTGCTTGGCATAAAAATACTTTTAGAACATTTGGGGATTCTATAGCATAAGGAGGTAGCGATATGAACTTAGTATTATTGGCGGCAGAGTTGGTGGCGGGCTTCATCCTGCTGATTAAAGGGGCGGATTTCTTCGTGGAGGGGAGTTCCAGCGTGGCGAAAATGCTGCGGATTCCCTCGCTGATTATCGGCATGACGATTGTGGCCATGGGAACCAGCCTGCCGGAATGCGCCGTCAGCGTGACGGCATCTCTGGCACAGCAGAACGAATTGGCCATTGCCAATGTGGTGGGCTCCAATATCTTTAACTTGATGGTGGTGTGCGGCGTATGCTGCCTATTCTGCCCCCTAGCGGTGAAAAAATCCACCCTGCTAAAGGAATTTCCCTTCTCCGTAGCCATTGCGCTGCTCCTGATGGGATTCGGCATCACTTCCATGATTGTAGGGCACTTAGAGGGCGTGATTCTTCTCATTGTGTTCGGAGGCTTTCTCCTATGGATGATCTTTTCCGCATTGAAAGCCAGAAGGCAGGGGGAGGAGGTGGCAGAGGAGGAATATGAAACCCTGCCGATATGGAAATGCGTGCTCTTTATCATCGGGGGAATGGCTGCCATCAAATTCGGAGGAGACTTCGTGGTGGATTCCGCATCAGAAATCGCAGAGAGATTTGGCATGAGCGCCAATCTGGTGGGGCTCACCATCGTGGCCTTCGGCACCAGCCTGCCGGAACTGGTGACATCCATTGTGGCCGCAAGAAAGAAGGAAGTGGATATGGCTCTGGGAAATGTCATTGGCTCCAACATATTCAATATTTTGTTTGTGCTGGGAATTGCCGCAACCATCTCGCCGTTGGCATTTACCATGGAAAATATTGTGGATATCGTAATCCTGTCTGGGATGAGCGTGCTGGTATGGATATTCGCTTGGTCGAAGAATCAGCTGGTGCTGTGGGAGGGCGTGGTGATGCTCCTGTGCTATGGGGGATATTTCGGCTATATCTGCATGCGGTAAGAAAGTAGTTGAACTGCCCTTCCCGGGGTGCCTTTCTGGCTGTGCTGTTTGCCCTCCCGCAGTTCCAAATCCGCAAGGCAGCCTTCCCTGCCAATATAGGCGAACATGGGGGTATAGCCGCCGACCAGGGCAGGGCGCTGCCGCAGGGTTTCAGCGGATGGGATTGCATAGCAGATGCCCAGATGACATGGGTTTATGGGAAATGAATAGTTCTGCATCTATGCATAGCCCCCGCTTAATAAAAACAACAAAAAAACAAAAATGAAAGGAAAAAGGCTAATCATAAAAAGTTTACGTTCCTTCTTCATATCTTTTTTATTTCTCAGTCTTATTAGGCTATAAATCCCTACGGTTCCTTGTATTAAAATACCAACAAAAAATACAAAAATACAATTTTCTATATCATTGCCTAATTTTGTAAACAAACTAATAAATACAGACAATGCAAAGGGGAAAATATATCCAATTATTGCAATTAATCTCCATTTATTCATTTCTTTTCTCCTCCAAATTTCACTTTATTAATTTTGTATACTATATTATTCTATTCATACCCCCGCCCCCTACATTAAATCTTTGCTTTCCACATTTACGATTGACAAAGCGGCAAAAAGCAAAGAAATAGCCGTCAAAATAATTAATCAGCAAACCCAAATTACCATGCCAGCACTTCATATCCAGTTTCTGTAACTAAAACCATTATTTCCCACTGTGCGGATGGCAGTCCATCACTTGTGTAAACCGTCCAATCATCTTCCTCATAAACATAAATTTCACCATCACCCATATTAACCATCGGTTCAATGGTAAAAATCATTCCAGGAGCCATAAGTAATTTCTCTCCAAAACCATCTATATACCCAATCCAAGGTTCCTCATGAAATTCCAATCCAACACCGTGACCACCAATTTCTTTTACAACTGTGTAACCATGCTTTTGAGCATATTTGTCTATTACACTACTCATTTTTCCAAATGTCTTCCACGGTGCAACTTCTTTCAATCCCAATTCCATACATTCTTTTGTCACTCTTACCAATTTCTCCACTTCTGGTTTTACATTTCCCACTAAAAAAGTTCTCGAAGAATCTGAGTAATAATCCTTGTAAATAGTGGACACATCAACATTAATTATATCGCCATCATGCAATACATCTTTTTCTGATGGTATTCCATGACAAACCACATCATTAATTGATGTACATACACTTTTGGGATAACCTTGATAATCCAAAGAAGCTGGAATCCCTCCTAATTCTGTTGTCTTTTCGCAAATCAATCTATCAATCTCTTCTGTTGTCATTCCAATATGTATTTTGGTGGCAACATAATCAAGAATAGTCGTATTAATTTTTCCACTTTCACGAATCCCCTCAATTTGAGCATTATTTTTAATCCATTTCCTTTTTGGTACAACAAATCCTTCCGATTTTTTCACTTTGACTATTCTGTCATAATTCATATGACATCTTTTATATTTCTGTTTACTTCCACACCAACAAGGTGCATTTGGCATAATTTTCATAACTTCTCAATTCCTTTCTTCTATTTTAAAAAAACTGAATCCGTAAGCCTAACCTCAAAACTTTTTTGGAGAAAACTGTTTGATGTAAATGAAAGCGCAATGTTTGTTTTTTGCACTGTGGATGGTTGCATTCAACCTTCATGCGGTTGCAGCGTTTGACAAAATCACTTTTGCCG
>CASGVX010000063.1 GCA_949346185.1 uncultured Lachnospiraceae bacterium | reverse complement strand
ACGCAGTCAATGTACTCCTGCGTGGTAACAGATGCGCCCCAGGCTGTCTCAAACTGCTTGGCTTCCGTAGCTGCCTTTTTCTGCGCCAAGGAAGGCAGCTGGGATTCCATAGTATTTCCTAGGTTGATTCCCAAGCCCATATGATAATCTGCCAGCTCTATTGCAGTGACTTCCCTGCGCATTTTGCCATTGTCCTTAACGGTCATCTTATCGCTGGTACCGCCCTTGATGGTCACCTCTCTGGCAGCGCCGATATTTGACTTGTCGTCATAGTTCTTGTAACTGGGCCCCGGCTTTTCCGTGACACTTGGTTTCTCTGTGGGTTTCACTGTGGGCTTAACCGTTGCCTTGGGCTGATTCTGCGTCACCGTCACCTTGCAGCTTAGGGTCTTGGTCTTTGCCTTCTTGGAACCCTTTGCTATGTACTTTACTTTTACCTTGATGGTTGCCTTTCCGGCCTTCTTGGCAGTAACTTTCCCCTTTTTAGATACTGTCGCCACACTCTTTTTGTTGCTCGTCCACTTCTGGGACTTGATCTTCTTGACGTTCTTCTTGGCAATCTTCAAAGTGGTCGTCTTTCCCTTTTTCAATTTGACAACCTTCTTTTTTAACTTCAAAGTCACCTTCGCCTTCTTTGCAGCGCTTGCCGCCCGACCCGCAACCATAGATGCGCTGGCACCGGTCACCACCATGGCAAAGGCAAGAACCAATGCAAGAATTTTCCTTGCATGTCTGCTCTTCATAATCATTCTCCTTTCTTTTAGTGAAATCCGACAAAATACCCCTTGATTTTCAGGATATTTTAGTCATTTACAACACTTACTCATTAATTATAACACTATTATTATGTTTTACGCAAATTTATTTTGTGCATTCCTACCATAATTTTTCGAGATATTATACCCAAATTTTTCGTCTTTTGCTTCTGACTTGGTATGATTTTTATTTTATATATCATCCATATAATTTATTTGACATTTCCCCTCAAAAAAATCAGCAATTATGCACGCCCGTTCTGCAATAAATCCCACCTGTCTCTTTTCTTATTTTATAAAAATAGAAAACGTCTTTCTAAAGGCAGCACAGAACGCTGCCCAAGAAAGACTATGCTTCCTCAAAGAACTAAAGTTCTAAGAAGAACACAAAACCAGCGTTCTTCACATTGAAAATACCAAGCAGTTTCCTATACAGTAAAAAGGGGAATGCCAACGCATTCCCCTTTTTTATAAATCTATCGTCCATAGAATGAATTGCCGCAAATAGCAGCGGCTGCCCATCAAAAATCGAATTTCCCTCGGAAATACTCTCTCAGATCAGCAATCTTCACACGCTCCTGCTCCATGGTATCCCGGTCACGGACAGTCACCGCCCCATCCTCCACGGAATCAAAGTCAAAGGTAACGCAGTACGGCGTACCAATCTCATCCTGACGGCGGTAGCGTTTGCCAATATTCCCCCTGTCGTCATACTCGCAGTTATACTCCTTGCACAGTTCCGCATATACTTCCTCTGCCTGTTCGCTGAGTTTCTTGGAGAGGGGAAGCACGCCGATCTTCACTGGTGCCAAGGCAGGATGGAAATGCAGCACCGTGCGGATGTCTGGCTTCTCCTCCGTCCCAATATTCTCCTCATCATAGGCACCGCACAGGAATGCCAGAACCACCCGGTCTGCACCCAGAGATGGCTCGATTACATAAGGGATATATTTTTCATTTTTACTATCATCAAAGTAAGTCAAATCTTCCTTCGACACGTCCTGATGCTGGGTCAAGTCATAGTCTGTCCGGTCTGCAATCCCCCAAAGCTCGCCCCAGCCAAAGGGGAAGAGATACTCAATATCCGTGGTGGCTTTGCTGTAGAAGGAGAGTTCTTCCTTCTCATGGTCACGGACGCGCATTTCCTCTTCCTTCATGCCCAAAGATTTCAGCCAGTCGATGCAGAACTGCTTCCAGTATGCAAACCACTCCAAATCTGTATCCGGCTCGCAGAAAAACTCCAATTCCATCTGCTCAAATTCCCTCGTACGGAAGGTAAAATTTCCTGGTGTGATTTCATTTCGGAAGGATTTTCCAATCTGACCGATTCCAAAAGGAATCTTCTTCCTAGACGTGCGCTGCACATTCTTGAAATTCACGAAAATGCCCTGGGCCGTCTCCGGGCGGAGATATACGGTATTCTTCGCATCCTCCGTCACGCCTTGGAATGTCTTGAACATCAAATTGAACTGACGGATCTCCGTGAAATTCTTCTTTCCGCAGCTGGGACAGCAAATCTCTTTCTCCTGAATATACTTCTCCATTTCCTCATTGGACCAGGCATCCACGCTGCCCTCTATGGCAATGCCATTTTCAGCCATATAATCTTCTATCACCTTATCTGCACGGAAACGCTCATGGCAATCCTTGCAGTCCATTAATGGATCGGAAAAACTTCCCAGATGGCCAGATGCTACCCAAGTCTGGGGATTCATCAGGATGGCGCAGTCAATGCCCACATTGTAGGGATTCTCACGGATGAATTTCCGCCACCACGCCTGCTTTACATTGTTTTTTAATTCTACGCCCAGATTGCCGTAATCCCATGTATTTGCCAGTCCCCCGTAAATCTCCGAGCCCGGGTAGATGAACCCCCTCGCCTTGGCAAGTGCCACAATCTTGTCCATTGTCTTTTCCATTGAATAATCCTCCACTTTCTATCACTTTTTTTCTATCTTTCTGAGCCAATGAATCCTTGCAATAACTCTTCACGACCCAAAATGCAGAATATCCTTTGCCTTCCCTTCAGCATCCCTTGGCGTTCTCCTTTCAAACTGTCTGTTTTCTAAACGGATTCCGTTGCTCCACTTCTTAAGCATTGGGAATCAATCACATTTTTCTGAAACAACAGCGTATTGTAGATATCTGCAAACACCTCATTGTAATCTTCAACTTTTTTGATGCCCAAATCTTTTTTAGCCATTTGAACCTCCTTTGTCTTGTTGTAGTTTCAATCCAAAGGAGAGGCTCCCCATCAATATTATATGCGACTAGAGGAGGATTTGCAAGAAATATATGGAATATTGGTGTGCACACTAGTGTACTGTACCATTGACATCCAGAAACTCTGCAGACTGGAAATGATGGGGCAGATATCGTCCCAGATATGCCTGCATGAACCGCTCAAGCTCCCTCTGCACTTCCTCTGCCAGCAGAAAGGAATACACCTTTTCTACAGGCGTAGACAGCATGTACTGCAATGCATATAGAGCATCCGAGGACAGTTCGAAAGGATGCACCTTGGCAAGTTCCTGTTCCTTTCCCGCACAAGCTCTGCACAGAAGACCTCCCGCCTGGAAATACACTTCCCTGGTTTCCGTGCTCTGGCATCCCAGACACTGGAAGAGTTCCAGCCCCTGCCCCTGTATCATCATCATCCGCATTTCATATACGATGCGGATTAATCTTTCTGGCATCTGCCTATTTTGCAGAGCCAGCAATGTTATGTACAGAAGAAGCAGTTCTTGGCTCGCCTCTATATTCTCCCTGGCAAAATATCTGGCCACTTCCGCAAAGTAAGAGGCATAGCAGGTCATGTCATAATCATCCGCAATATCTCCGAAGAATTTCTGTATTGCGGCAGATTGCACATTATAAGAATTTCTCCCCTCATACAGTGTATATTCTCCAAACGTAAAGGGAATGGTACAAGCAGAAAGGGCGCTCCCTGCCTTTCTCGCGCCCTTTGCAAATGCGGATATCCTTCCCCGCTCTCTGGTAAGGATTTCAATCCGCCTGTCATATTCCTTGACCGGAGATGATAGCAAAACCATTCCAGTGACCGTCACCGTCTCACTCATATTTTTCCCTATCCCTTCGCCTTGGTGCCACCGTCATCCTCATGCTCCTCGTCGTCCTGTGCAATCACGCAGCTGCCCATCATTCCTGGTGAGGGCACTACGTTCGATACATTTGCCAGTCCTTCCAGACAGCCCTTGTACTCCAAATAGTCCATAACTTTGCCGGATGCGGCAAATTGATTCCAACTTTCCTTTTCCGCCATATACTTCGCCATGCCTTTCTGATTGTATTTTACACTGGCATTATTAGCAGCATCACGATCCATAGCCATTCATGTCTATCACTGTGAATACCTGCCTTGCAGTGCATGATAGTACCTTGTAACTTTAGCATGGCTTTTCGACGGCAAACCTATACTTGGAATCTTTTGACAAAGCATGTCCGACATAGAGAGAAAATGCCGCATTGGCGGGCATCCCCCAGACATTGGCACTTCTGTTCTCCTCTAGGAAGCATCAATAATCTTCCTGACGGTAGCCAAAATTTTTCATCAAAAAATCGCTATCCCGCCACTCCTTTTTCACCTTCACCCATAACTTGAGATTCACTTTGCAGTCCAAGAGATTTTCCATATCCTTCCTAGCCTGGCTTCCAATCTTTTTTAACATGGCGCCCTGCTTTCCAATGATAATCCCCTTGTGGGAATCTCTCTCGCAGATGATGGTGGCATCAATATCTATGATGTTTTCCAAATGGCCGGATTTGTCCTTCCTTTTCCGTTCCCGCATTTGGTCAGTCACAACCGCAATGCCGTGAGGTATCTCGTCATTCAAATTGCGCAAGGCCTTCTCCCGCACCATTTCTGCCACAATCTGCCTCTCCGGCTGATCCGTAATGGTATCCTCGTCATAATAGCAAGGACCCTCCTCCAGATATCGGAACATCACCTGAATCAGTTCCTCCGTATTCTCCCCCTTCAGGGCAGATACCGGCACAATCTCCCGAAAATCCACAATATCCTTGTAGGCGTCAATAAATCTCAATATCTCCTGTTTTTCCACGGTGTCAATCTTGTTGATCACCAGAATCACCGGGGTGGCCGTACTGCGCAGCTGCTCCGCAATGTGCCGCTCACCTGCGCCGATAAACGTGGTAGGCTCCACCAGCCACAGAATCACGTCCACCTCCTTCAGCGTCCGCTCTGCCACCGTCACCATATATTCTCCCAGCTTATTTTTCGCCTTGTGGATTCCCGGCGTATCCAGAAAGACAATCTGTCCCTCCTCACAGGTATACACTGTCTGGATACGATTTCTCGTGGTCTGCGGCTTATTGGAAGTGATGGCTATCTTCTGTCCAATCAGCCGATTCATCAGCGTGGATTTCCCTACATTCGGCCTTCCAATCAATGTCACAAACCCAGATTTAAAATTCTTCATCCTTCGCCTCATTTCATTTATATTGTCACAGCACTCTCATCCCTCGCTTCACTCAGCGGATGAATGCTTGCGAACAACTCTTCCAACCTTTTCATCAGCTCAGGGGCTTAATGCTTTTAAACAACCCCTTCGCCTCCTGAATGCGCTTCTCATTGCCAATGACGCACACATTGCCTGCCTCGCTCACCGCTCTCATCACTGGCGCAAGAGCTCGAATATCCTCTATAGAGCATCCCAGCACCTGGTCTCTCTCCTTCTGGAGCAGTTCCTCCGGCACCCGGGACAGATATCCCGCCATGGAACGCCTTCCCTTCATATTTGGCGTGAGGGGCGTATCCATGCCGCTGATGGTACCGATAATCGTCTTGGTAATCTCCCTCTCTTCTGCCTGATAATCCGCAAGGAAATCTGCCGCCTTCTGATATACGTCGATGGTACCCTCCAGATTCGGATCACGGTAGGATGCAAAGAATCCCTCCCCCTCTCTGGTAAACTGGCAAGACACCCCATAGGCGCCGCCCTTCACCCGCACCTCATTCCACAGGTAATCATAATTCAGCAGATGCCTTGTTACCCGCAGCGCACCGAAATTATAAGGCAACTCCCGAAAGCTTCCGCCCACGGCCACATACTGGATTTCCGCCGGGGTGGAAAAAGCCTCCTGATTCTTTTCCGGCTTGGGCGCAAAGGAAGTCATCTCCCAGAAATAGCCTTCATAATCCTCAGATTTCTCCTCTCGCTCAAATTCCGCCAAACGCTCCAAGAAACCGGGCATTTCCTTCGCCACCGCCTGATATTCCTCTTCTTTTCCCGTAATCGAAAGCACCATCTTCTGCCAGCGGAGCAATTTTGCTAAAAGGGCGCGACACCCGGATTTCAGATTCTCCTTCTCCTCCTCAAAATGTTCATCCAGCTGCACCAGATACTCATAATAGCCGATGCCATGATATCGGTCAGTGAGCCAAGAACTCTTAGAGAAGTAAGATGCCGCCCTCCCTGCCGCCGCCTGGTGTCCCGCCGACATCAGGCGCACTTTCAGCCGGGAGCGCGCTTCTGCCACCACTTCCCTGAGATGCTTGTCATCATCAAAGAGGGTCTCAAAAAGCATTTCTGCCAGCAGATCTAATGCCTCAGCCACCTTCCCCCGCAAAAATTTCGTGCGGGCCTCAAAATAGATGCTGTAATGCTCCCCCTCTCCAGGATGGCAGAACACATTCATATCCGTAGCAATGCCCCCAGTATAGAAATTGGTCTCCGTGTCAAACTGGGCGTAAGTATGCTTTTTCGTATTCATATATCCCAGCAGAGTGGTCAGAAAACTAATCTGAGGAACATACTCCTCCAAGTCCGCCATATCAAAATACATGCTCAGGTACACGATATCATTGGTGGCGATATTGTGGTGAAGGGTCTTCACTCCTGATATTTCCCGCTCCTCATTATAATAGGGAATAATCTTCTTGCCGATATCCTCCCGCTTCAACATGGGTATTTTATCTAATATCTCTTTCGGCGTGGGCGTTTCCTGATACTTTTTCAGCATCTTGGTCTCCCGAATCAGCCTCTGGATGTCTTCTGGAGAAAGGCTCTCCTTATACTGGCGCAGTTTCTCCCTCGTCCGCTCCTCCTCCTGAAGAGCCAGTCCCCGCTCCGGCACCAGTTCCACCAGCACGCTATGGGGATTATCCAAGAGATATTTCCGAATCAGCTGCTCATAATAATCCGTCTTCAACTGCTCTCTCAGAAATTTGTATGCCTCATCATAGTACAGAGCATCACATGCCATGTCATCATCATAGAGCCAAGTCTTAAAGGACTTAATCCCATAGAGAAGCCCCTTGGGATAAGAGCCGAAATCCGCCTCCCTCTCCCGGAACTCCGCGCCATTGATGGCCGCCTCCAGCGACTTCCTGTCAATCCCCTCCTGAACCACCTTCTCCAAGGTCTCCCGCAGGGTATCATGAAATTCCTGTTTCTGTCCGGGCTTGGCATTCTTCGTAATGATCGTAAAGGTGCTCTGCCGCAGGATATCGCAGAAATCCACATCAATGTCCGAGCCGATTCCCTTGTCCAGAAGCGCCTGCTTCAACGGCGCCCCCGGCATGTCCACCAGCACATAGGCAAGCAAATCCAGCGCCCTGCACACCTTCTGGTCCAAGGTCACATCCATGGCTGTAGCATAGGCATAATAACTCTTCTCGCTGCAATCCGCATCCTGGGCAACCGCATACTTCTTCTCCAAATCCTTCATCCCATCAAAGGGCTTCTGCAAAGGAATCTCTGAATCCACTTCAATGGCAGGAAAATCTTTCAGATATTTCTCATCCAGAAATTCCAGCCTCTCCTCGATATCCATATCCCCATAAAGGTAGATATAACTGTTGGCAGGATGATAATACTTGCGGTGAAAATCCAGATAGTCCTCATAAGTCAGATCTGGAATGCATCTGGGATCTCCGCCGGATTCCTGTCCATAGGTATTATCGGGAAAGAGGCTATTCATCACGAACCGCTCCAGCACGCTCTCCTCCGAAGAAAAAGCCCCCTTCATCTCATTGTATACCACCCCATTGTAGGCAATGTCCCCCTCCGGGCTGTCCAATTCATAATGCCAGCCCTCCTGCTTGAAGATCTCCTGATACTTATAAATATTCGGATAGAACACCGCATCCAGATACACATGCATAAGATTCTGAAAATCCTTGTCATTGCAGCTGGCCACGGGATACATGGTCTTATCAGGGTAAGTGCTGGCATTCAGAAATGTATTCAGAGATCCTTTCACCAATTCCACAAAGGGATCTTTTGCCGGAAATTCCCTAGAACCGCACAAAACCGTATGCTCAATAATATGGGGCACGCCCGTGCAGTCCTCCGGCGTGGTGCGAAATGCAATATTGAACACCTTATTATCGTCCTCATTGCTGAGCACCATCACTCTGGCTCCACTCACCTTGTGGCGAAGCACTAAGGCGAAACTGTCCACCTCCGAAATGAACTCTCCCTTCTCCAGCTCATACGCTGCCGGGATGCTCACCTGAGATAACTCTTTGATACTTGATGCCATAATAAATTCCTCATTTCTGCGCTACATTCATACAAAAATTAAAATCGCTTGCAGTGTTTGTGCAAGTAGCGCCCAATCACAACACTTGCCATGATGTTACCGCGAATAGCAACATCAATTTCACCAGCTAAGCCGCTCAAAGCGTTCATATGCCTCCTGCCACGCCTCCTGCTCCCGAGGCAGATACTCCTTCGTCCCGAAGGAATTGGCAAGAATCTCGCACTTCTCCTCCTTGGTATGATATACGCCCAATGCCTTAAATTGGGACATCACATTTCCCACCGCCGTAGCCTCGCTGGCACCGGTAATCACAGGAATGCCCAGCGCATTGGCAGTAAATTGGTTCAGTATGTCATTCTGCACTCCCCCGCCAATGATGTATAACTTCTCCTCCCATGTAATATATGGCTTGAAGCTCTGATATACCTGGCGGTACTTCAGCGCAAGGCTCTCCAGCATGCACCGGACAACCTCCCCGTCCGTCTCGGGCACAGGCTGCCCCGTCTCTCTACAGTATTCCCGAATCTTCACCGTATAATCTCCCGGCTGCATAAAATCATCCGGGCGGATGAAACTCCGCAGCGGCTTAGCCTGAGCCGCCATCTCCTGCATCTGCACAAAGGTGTAATCCTTGCCCTGGGCCTGAAAATTCCGACGCAGCTCCTGATTCATCCAGAGGCCGATAATATTCACGGTGGGACGATATCCCCCGTCCGCAGTGCCCTCATTGGATATTTTATCTCGCACCACATTCTCTCCCTCTAGCATCTTTTTAGAAGATATTCCCATGAGAGACCAAGTTCCGCTGGAGAGGAAGGTAAACTCCTCCCCCTCCGCCGGGACCGCCTCCACTGCGCAGGCGGTATCATGCCCCGAAACGGATATGATGTGCAGGTCAGGCTGCCCTACCTCTCTGGCAATCTCCGGCCGCAGGCCTCCCAAGTCCCTTCCTGCCAAATCCACCGGCGTCAGGATTCTTTCTGGTATTTCCAACCGCTCCAACAAATCTCTGGCCCAAGTTCTGTCTTTCATATCATACATCTGGGTAGTGGAGGCGATCGAATACTCCCCATGCTTGACCCCGGAAAAGAAATATTCTATCAGGTTCGGCATCAGAAGCATGGTCTGCGCCTGCTCCATCATGGAGGGCATTCGCTTCGCCATATAGTACAGCTTATAGAGGGTATTGTATGCCAAGCTGGCAATCCCCGTCTGGGAAAAGGCATAATCCTCGCCTCCAAGCAGCGCCAATGCCTGACGCATATTTTCCTCGTCCAGAGCCGCATCCCGGTAGCTCCCCGGCAACCCCACCAGCTGCCCCTCCCGGTCCAGAAGGCCGCAGTCCACCCCCCAGGTATC
>CASGVX010000062.1 GCA_949346185.1 uncultured Lachnospiraceae bacterium | reverse complement strand
ATTCTCCAAGATATCAGCGATGTGGTGGAAGAAGTGGATAAAAGCGATGGTATTTTTCCGAATATTCTGGAAGCAAGCAGGCAGGAGGGAAAAATCTATGCCATGCCCGCACGCATCATCATCCCTGTACTGGAGGGCGACCAAGCGACAGTGAGTTCTGGAAAAGACCTGAAATCCATGGCAGAGAGAGCCACGGCCCTGAAGAAGAAAGCAAATTCTTCCAGCGGGAAGAGCCTTCCCCTCCATGGCCCCGAAGGCCTGCTGCGAGATTTATTCTATGCGGATTCCGCTACATGGATTAAGGAAGAAGGCGACCTGGACAAGGAAACCGTGACGGATTACCTCAGATCTGCCAAGCAGCTGTATGACGCAGACAGCCATAATAGCAAATTGGAGGATCAAATGGATTCCTATGACGTGGATGGCACGCTGGAAACAGGAGAGAAATTAGGCTCCCACCGATATGACGGCCTCCTCACGGGAGAGTGGAAATATTCCTTCGGAACGCTGTCAGATATCTATGGATTGCAAACAATATGCAGTTATAGACCACAGACAAAGACGGATTTCTGCCTTATGAACCATGGCAAGGTAAAAACCTATATCCCCTATCTGATGGCAGGGGTTGTGAAGGGCGGTAATACGGAAGCCGGAAAGAAATTTGCCAAGCTCCTGCTGGGCAAAAAGGCAGGGAATAGTGATACTAACGGCATCCCAGTAAATCAAGCCGCTTATGATGCGGTGTGCAAGGAAAAATTACATGCGCAAAATGTGAAAGATAAGAGTTCCATCTCCTTTGGTGCACAGGGCTCGGACAAAAACTACGGATTCGCATACGCAAACCTGAAGCAGAAAGAGATCGACTCCTTCACAGAGATTATGGAAAGTCTGGATAAGCCTAGCATCACCAACCGAGTGATTCAGAAAATCGTGTTGGAACAGGGCAAGAAATATCTGCGGGAGGAGCAGGGATTGGAAGATACCGCAGATGCCATTCTGAAAAAGGTCAATCTATATCTGGCGGAATAAAAACGGGTGAAGTATCCTATGATCCCAGAAGGAGGGCGTGACAATGGCAAAGGGAAAAAAGATGGGATGGGTGTTCGTACTGCCCAGTTTCTGCGGGGTTTTGGTATTTTACCTGATTCCCTTCGGGGATGTGGTGCGACGCTCCTTTCTCAATGCCGTGGGCAATGGATTTGCCGGGCTGGAGAATTACCGTCAGGTACTGGGCAATCAGGCATTTCGACTGGCAGCGGGCAATACCGCCCGATTCGTGTTGGTATGCCTGCCACTTCTCCTGACACTGTCTCTGGGCGTCGCAGTCTTGCTCCAAAACCTTGCAAGAAAGAGCCTGCTAAAGAGCGCCTATCTGGTTCCTCTGGCCATTCCCGCCGCCAGCGTAGTGCTTCTCTGGAATGTGGTCTTTGACAATGCTGGATTGCTCAACGGACTTTTGTCTCTTTTTCACCTAGAGGGGAAAAACTGGATGGAGACGGATGCCGCTTTTGGCGTGCTGGTGTTCAGCTATATCTGGAAAAATCTGGGATATGACATGATTCTCTGGCTTGCCGGTCTGCAGGGAATCTCCAAAAGCATTTACGAGGCCGCCAGAGTGGACGGTGCCGGAACATGGAAATGCTTTCTCTACATTACCCTTCCCAATCTCCGCACGGTGGCATTTACCATTGTCATCCTCTCCTTCCTAAACTCCTTCAAGGTGTTCCGAGAGGCGTATCTGGTAGCGGGAAGTTATCCCCAGGAACGGATTTACCTGCTCCAGCATGTTTTTAATAATTGGTTCAGTGAATTATCCGTGGATAAGATGGCGGCGGGATCCGTGCTACTATGCATGGTACTGCTCCTCTTTGTCCTGATGCTGCAGAGGAGCTGGGATCAGGAATAGAAAGGGAGGAATCAAGTTGAAAAGAGCAATTTCCATAATTATATTGGCATTGTTTGCCCTGCTGGGCATCAGCCCAATAATCTTTTTGGCGGCGGGAGCTTTTATGGGAAATCAGGAAATCATGGATGCCATCGGTCCTGTGCTGCAGACTCATCATGGCAACGCATCTTGGAAATTACTTCCCAAGTTTCCCACAATGAAAAACCTCGTGCAGCTACTGCTGGATACCCCTGAATTTTTCCAGATGTTCTGGAATTCCGTCAAAATAACCGGGGGCATCCTAGCCGGTCAGTTCCTTTTCGGTACGCCGGCGGCATGGGGGTTGGCAAGATATTCTTTTCGGGGAAAGAAAGTGATATACCTGATTTACATCACAATGATGATGATGCCTTTCCAAGTAACGATGCTGTCAGAATACTTAGTGCTGGATCAGATGCATCTTTTGGATACCAGTGCCTCCATCATTCTGCCGGGGATATTTTCCACCTTCTCCGTCTTCATTATTTATCGGTTCTTTTGCGGCATTCCCGAGGAGATTCTGGAGGCGGCAAGAATTGACGGGGCAGGGGAGCTGCAGATATTTTTCCGCATCGGCATCCCACTGGGGGCTGCCGGAATCATCTCTGCGCTGGTGCTTTCCTTTCTGGAATGCTGGAACATGATTGAGCAGCCCATGACCTTTCTCGCCACGAAAAGTTTGTGGCCCCTGTCCCTGTTCCTACCCAAAGTTGACAGCAGCAATGCCGGCGTATCCCTATGCGCCTCGCTGATAGCACTGCTCCCAGCAGTGTTGGTATTTCTGGCGGGGCAGGATTATTTTGAACAGGGCATCGCATCCTCCGCAGTGAAGGAATGAAAGCTAACCGCCGAAGCAATATCATATAGAAGGAAGGAGTTATGCAGAATATGAAACATGCCACATTCTGGCTAAAAGGACTGGGCGTTCTCCTAGCGGCCATGTTCCTTTTTACCGTGATATCCAGAGCCACTGATTCCATTACCGTGGCTAAAGTAAGCGTCAGCACACCTGCCTCCCGAAAGATACAGCATGCAATTTCTGCCGAGGGCAGGGCAGAGAAAAACCGAGAAATATCCGTCTTAACTCAGCCGGATATTCTGGTGAGAAGCGTTCTGGTCAATGCGGGGCAGCGAGTAGAGAAAGGAGATGTGCTGGCAATACTTGATCTGGCGCACCTAGAAGAACAATTTGAGGACGTTGTCGGCGAGAAAAGGGCGTTAGAACTGCAGAATCAGGCATTGGAGCAGAACAGGCGACAGGAGCAGCAAAGCAAGCGAAAAGCAGCAGCCCGAGCAAAGTCTGACTACCATCAAATCATACAGAAAAACAATCAAGCCATCCGTAAGGCACGGACAGCAGTGAACAAAGCCCAACGAGCCTGCCAAAAAGGAAAAGACGCCCTTCGGAATGCCCGAACCGCACTGAAAAAAGTACAGACGGAAACAGAAAAAAAGAAAGCACCCCTGCGCCAGAAAGTGGAAAAGGAAAAAGAAACCCTAACGTCACTGGAAGCAGCACTTTCCGAGCAGAGGAATATTCTGGCAGAATTGCAGAAGACTGCTGATGCAGAAAAGCAGACGGCAAAAAGGGCGATTGAGGATGCCATGGCCACCCCTGCCACCGACCATACCGACGATATCAACGATATTTCGATACAGAAACTTAATCATAAGATTAGAAAACTATCCGCACTAAAGAAAGGGAAGGGCATGATTACGGCATCAGAAGGCGGCGTGATTACGGCAGTGTTGACAGGCGTGGGTCAGAAAACTCTAGACACCGCAATCTTTACCATGACAGATGACAGAGCAGGACTAAAATTTATAGGGCAGATCGCGCCGAAAGACGCAAAGTATATGTCTGTGGGAGATACTGTCACCTTGGAATCAGCCGGCAACCAAGTGGAAGCGCCCATTGCCTCCATGGAGCTGGATGAGAATAAAGAATTTATGAATGTGACCGCCCTGCTGCCTGCCGATACCTTCTCCCTAGGGGAAACCATTTCCATGGCCTTGGTGCAGGAATCTGAAAATTATCCCTGCACCCTGCCTTTGACGGCCATTTATAATGACAATGGGAAAAAATATATCCTGGCGGCGGAAACAGAAGATACTGTACTGGGGAAACAGCAGGTGGCAAGAAAAATAGAGGTAAAGGTGCTGGAGCAAAATGATTCCTATGCGGCTCTGGAATCTGATGGAATCAAGGAAAACAGCAAAATCATCACGGATGCGGAAAGTTTCGTGAAGGCTGGCGACCGAATACGGCTAATAGAAAAAGAGAGCGAGTAGAAGAAGGGCAAGAAATCCTTGACATGGAGGCAACAAAGGAGAAGGAACAGGCAAAGGGCAGAAATCCTTGACATGGAGGAAGAATCAAAATGAAATTAAGCGGAAAGATTCTAAACTGGAAAAGAGAGGGAAAGACGGCGATTGCATGGGACAATCAGATAGGAATTGTCAGAAAGAAAACGAGCAGCAAGGGGATTCTGGCGGCAATATTTCTCATTATTCTTGCGACTATATGCATCGCAAAAGGGCGTTCATGGAGCAAAAAAGGAGAGTGCATTTTCCAAACCCTGACGATTCAATCAGGAGAGGAAAGTTTTTCGGGAGAATGGCTGCAGTCTGCCTTGTCAGGGGATGCTTTGGCAGAAGACGCCCTTTCAGATGAAGAGGGGGACTCCAGCGGAACGAAGCGTTCCTTTGCGGCATGGAGAGAATGGAAGGAGGAAACACTCGCGGGAACATCCAGTGGCAGAAACGCAAGCGGAAACGTGATTGCCGTCTGCGGCCCCTCCCAATGCCTCCTCCCCATAGGGAAGAATCTTACGCCCCAAGATAAAGAGGGCTGCATCATCGGCCAGAAGCTGGCGGAAGAACTCTTCGGCGATTGCCACGCAGAGGGACAGAAAATCACATGGCAAGACAGCACATGGACTGTGCGGGGCGTAGCACAAGAGCCCGCCCGCCTGCTTATGGTACAGGTGGGCAGGCTCCCTGAAATGATAGAGAGACTGCATCTCAATCGCATCAATATTTCCCTAAAAGACGGAGAGGATCGGCATGTGGCCGGGGAAAGCTTTCTCCTGCAAAATAATCTATCCGCCCAAGTGCTGCGCTGGGATTACCTTCACGGCTTCTCCTGGTTCCGGGAGATGATACCGAGCCAATGGTCTGATTTCCAGGGCTGGAAGCAGAACTTCCAAGAACACCAAAAGGCAGCGGCACTGGCTAGGAATGCCTGGAAGTCTTCCATCGAGGCATGGGAACTGGCATGCCAAAAAAAGGGAGGGCGGCTTTCTCTGGCAGGAGGCATTCTGCTGGTACTGGGGCTGGGGGCACTGATAAAATCCTTCGCACCCCTTCACCCAATCACATCCTGAAACTCCTCCTTCAGTGCCGCACCGCTCTCCAGCACCGCCTTCTGAGCCAGCACTTCCAGTACATCAATGCACTCCCCAAAAAGCATGCGGCTCAAAGCATCATTCTCCGCCCGCCAGACAGATTTCTTCAAGAGGGGAAGTTCCGTACAGCCCAAGATGATTTTTTCCGCTCCCTGCCCTATCAGGGCATCGCACACCCGCTCCACATCTTTCCACCGTATTGGGGCATCCTTCTTAATCTGTCCATAGATGATATCCATCACGATTTCCTGCAATGCATCGTCAGCTCCATGGTAAGTTCCCCTTTCTCCAAGTCCCCCACATAGAAGAGCACAATCTTCTTGGTCTCCTTGATGAAAATGCAGCAGCAGGCTTTCACCCCGTCCATGAAGTTCACATCCGCCTCAATCTCTCCCAATTCAATCCGATGCCCCATATGCTTAATCTGATAATCCTTCCTGGACGAGAATACCAACTCCCCTTGGGGATTCCAATATCCCAAGTCTCCCGTGCGGTAAATCCAATCTGGAAAACATGGATTCAGCGGATTCTGGGTAAAGGCCTCCGCTGTCTTTTCAGGATTATTATAATAACCATGGGTCAGGCAAGTTCCCCGAATGCAAATCTCGCCAGTCTCCCCTGACGGCACTTCCCGCCCCTCCCCATCCAGCAAAAGTATCTGGGTATTGGGAAATGGCTTTCCGATGGGAATGGACTCCTTCTCCTCAAAAAGTCGATTCGCATGGTAATAGCAACTCATGCCCGTGGCCTCGGTGGGCCCATACAGATTGTAAAAATCTGCCTGAGGCAGCGTCTCCTTCCACAGATTAAACTGCTTGATAGGGAAGACCTCGCTCCCAAAGGCAACTGTGCGCAGATATTTCGGCTGTACAGTGTCAAATGTACCAAATGCTGATATCATTGTCAATGCCGAAACCACCCAACAGATGGTATTTATTTGATGTTCGTTGAGAAATTCTACCAATTTCACCGGAAGCATAAAGCATTCCTTTGGTATGAGCCAAGTAGAGGCGCCAAACTTCAGAGTGGGATACACTTCCTTCATGCAGGCATCCAGATACAAGGGCGTCTGGTTGCCAAATACGCTATCCTCCCCAAAGCCTAGCACCTCCGACAAGGTTTCTATGTAGTCAATGACACCCCTGTGATAGCCCACCACGCCCTTCGGCACGCCAGTAGAGCCGGAAGTAAAGAGCACATAGATGGCATCCATGTCCAAAGCATTCTCTCGAATCCTGCGCAGCACATTATATTCTACTCCTGTAGAAATCCCTTCCTCATAGGATAGCATCCTGCCGGAAAAACCTAATTTCTCCGCCTTCTCCCTAGTGCTCTCATCATAAATCAGATATTTCGCCTGCGTATTTTCCAGAATCAGTTCCATCCTCCTGCGAGGCATTTCCTCGTCAATGGGCACATAGTAGCATCCGCTGTAAATCACGCCGAAGAAAGCGGTAAGCGCACAGGGCGACTTCTTCATATATACTATCACCGGTTCTTTCTCTGCCCCGCAAGCCGCCAAAAGGGAACCAATGCTTCTGGCGCGGTCATAAACTTCCCGAAAGGTAAGCTGTACTTCCTCATCCCCGAAGGCCATCTTATCCGGCAGCCTTTCCACCGTTTCCTCCAAATATTCTAATACATTTGTCTGCATGGTTTCTCTTTCCTTCTCTTATTTTATCAAAGCCAACGCATTGCCTTCCGCATCATCGTCCCGCCAATGCCAATGGGCTTTCATTTATTTTTGCGCAAGGGAAAGCAGAGGATCGCTCCTCCGCTTTCTCGATAACTACCTATTCATTCGCATTAAATTCATAATTGCTATTTACAGCCATTCAGGACATGCTATCTACCAATTTGTCCACGGCCTGTGCCATCTCCTTCGACTTCCTGTCAGCATCCTCCAGAGAATCTCCCACCACGCCGTAATAGAACTTAATCTTCGGCTCCGTGCCGGAAGGCCTAACGCACATCCATACATTATCCGTCATATCAAAATACAGCACATTGGACTTGGGAAGCCCGGTAGGCTTCACCGCCCCACTAGCCAAATCTGTCACCGTATCTGCCTGATAATCCCGGAAAGAGGTGACCTGATATCCGCCAATCTCCTTCGGCGGATTGGTGCGGAGGGTAGACATAATCTCCTGAATCTTCTCCAATCCCTCGATTCCCTTCATTGTAATGGACTTCACATCGTCCTTGTAGTATCCGTATCTCTCATACATGGCAACCATGGCGTCCCACAGCGTCATGCCCTTCGTCTTATAATAAGCCGCCGCCTCGCACAGAGCCATCGTAGCCACAATGGCATCCTTGTCTCTGGCATGGGTTCCAATCAGACAGCCGTAGCTCTCCTCGAATCCGAAGAGATATTCTCCCTTTCCACTGGTCTCAAAGCCCAGAATCTGCTGCCCGATAAACTTAAATCCCGTCAGGACTTCTATCAAATCCACGCCATAATATTCCGCAATGGCATCCGCCAGATTAGAGGTCACGATGGTCTTGATCAGCTTTCCGTCGTCCGGAAGCCCCTTCGTCTCCTTCCTCTGGGAAATCTCATAATCTGCCAGCAGGCAGCCGGACATATTTCCTGTCAGAGTAATGTATTCCCCTGTCTTCGCATCCTTCACATACACGCCCAGCCGGTCCGCATCCGGATCCGTGGCCAGCACCAAATCCGCATCCTTCTCCTTCGCCAGCTTCAATGCCAGTTCAAAAGCCTCCGCCGCCTCCGGGTTGGGATAGCTGACGGTGGGGAACTCTCCGTCCGGAAGTTCCTGTTCCGGCACGACATAGACATTTTCAAATCCCAATTCCTTCAGCACTCTTCTGGCGGGAATATTTCCCGTGCCATGGAGGGGCGTATAGACAATCTTCAAATCCTTGCCCACTTCCTGAATGCTGTCCATATGAATCACCTGTTTTTTCAGCTCTGCAATATATTTATCGTCAATCTCTGCTCCAATCTGCTCATACAGTCCCTTTGCCTGGGCATCTGCCTTATCCATGGTCTTCACTGCAGCGTAATCCGTCACAGCCTTCACCTCGTCCATGATTCCCGTATCATGGGGCGGGGTAATCTGCGCGCCATCCTCCCAGTACACCTTGTATCCATTGTACTCTGGGGGATTGTGGCTGGCGGTGATATTGATGCCCGCCACGCATTTCAATTCCCTCACCGCATAGGAAAGCTCCGGCGTAGGGCGAAGAGATTCAAATACATATGCCTTAATGCCATTGGCCGCCAGGCAAAGCGCCGCCTCATCTGCAAATTCCGGCGACATCCTTCTGGAATCAAAGGCAATCGCCACTCCCTGAGCAGCATTTCCCGCCTTCACGATGTAGTTTGCCAGTCCCTGGGTAGCCTTGCGAACAGTATAGATGTTCATCCTGTTCGTCCCTGCGCCAATCACACCTCTGAGACCTGCCGTGCCAAATTCCAAATCCTTGTAGAACCTCTCCTTAATCTCATTGTCATCCTGCGCAATGGATTCCAGTTCCTTCTTGGTCTCCGAATCAAAATAAGGATTTGATAGCCACGCCTCATAATTCTCCTTGTAATTCATATGCTTGTCCTCCTATCTCTTTATACTCTCGCAAATTCTCTGGCAACAGAAAATGTGTCGCCTATGGAACTATGCGGAATTCCCTACTGTATCTATAATTAAAGATAAAAATACTATTCGCCGGAACCACTGGTGCTACTAGGGGTACTGGTGGCGCCAGTGTCGCTATCATCACTGTCCGCCTTCACCAAATCGGCAAAGGATAGCTTCGCATTCTTGCCATCATCCAAAATATCTACGGAATAACTCTTCGTCTCATACCCGGAGTCACTGAGGGTAATAGTTAGCGAGCCAATGATTTTAGTAAACGTGCAGGGCGCCATCCCCTTGTACACGTTGTCTACAAACACTTCCGCCCCCTCTGGCGCAGTAACCGTGATGGTATGGGCACTGTCAATCTTCTTGGTCACCGTGTCGCTGCTGCTATCAGAACTGGAAGGCGTGCTGGTCGCGCTGGGCGTTGCCGTAGCATCGCTGCTCACCGAGCTTCTGGCCTCCTCCAAGGAAATGCTTATCGTCTCGGAAGAACTTTTCACATTCAGAATGCCAGTATAACTAGCATATCCAGAAAGCGCCACGCCCAGCTTGTACTTTCCGAAATTCAGCGTCACGGGCGTAGAATAATCCACTTGGGTTCCATTCAAATATAAATCCGCTCCCTCCGGCTCAATCTCAAATGTAACCTCGCCGATATTGCCAGCCTCTTCCTTGTAATCCTTATAATCTACGATAGTCTCCCTGTCACTGGCCACCTCCACC
>CASGVX010000061.1 GCA_949346185.1 uncultured Lachnospiraceae bacterium | reverse complement strand
GGCGTTGTGCTGGAGACGCTGAAGCAAATCGAATCCCAGATGCTGGTTCGCCACTATAAAGGATTTATTAGCGAATAGGCTGGTATGGAAATTGAAAAGAAATAGTTGAAATATGGGCGTCTATAGGGTATTATATCCTATGGACGCCTGTTTTGCTTTGAAAGCGGCGACCGATGCCCTCTGGCAACAGGTGCGTTGCATGAGGGGACGAATGGCTGTGGATAGTTACAACCCATGAAAGGAGAACTGATATGAAGATTATTATGTTAGGGGCACCAGGTGCAGGAAAAGGCACGCATGCAAAGGGCATTGTAGAGAAGTATCACATTCCCACGATTTCTACGGGAGATATTTTACGGCAGAATATCAAAGAGGGAACAGAACTGGGCAAGAGGGCCAAGGGATATATGGATGCAGGTGAATTGGTTCCAGACGAGTTAGTGTGTGATTTGGTGGTAGACCGTTTGGAGAAGGATGACTGCAAGGATGGATATATCTTGGACGGATTTCCTAGGACGATTCCTCAGGCGGAGGCTCTCACGGAGGCTTTGAAGGAGAAAGGCATGGCTATTGACTATGCTTTGGATATCGAGATGGAAGATCAGGCTATTATTGATCGCATGTCAGGCCGTCGGGTATGTGCGAAATGCGGCGCTACATTCCATACAGTGAACATTCCTCCGAAAGTAGAGGGCGTATGCGACAACTGCGGTGGAGAACTTCAGCTCAGGGATGACGACCAGCCGGAGACTGTGAAGAAGAGATTGGGCGTATACCATGAGCAGACTGCGCCGCTGATTGAGTATTACAAAGGTCAGGGAATCCTGCATGAGATTGACGGTACGCTGGGTATCGAGGGCGTTGCGAAAGCGATTGCCGCAGTAATTGATAAATAATGTAGATCGCGATTGCGAGAGTGCAGGGCGCGAAGCAATAGGATTTTACTTATGGTGGTGCCGCTGAAAGCGGCGTGTCAGTTTAGAAAGAAGGCATAGTATGTCAGTAACAATTAAATCAGCACATGAAATAGAAATTATGCGCGAGGCGGGAAAAATACTTGCTGAGGTGCACAATGAGATGGCGAAGATAATCCGTCCCGGAATATCTACGATGGATATTAATAGAAGAGGGGAGGATGTGATCCGCAGTTACGGCTGTATTCCTTCTTTTTTGAATTATAATGGCTTTCCCGCTGCCATTTGCGTTTCCGTAAATGATGAAGTGGTGCATGGCATTCCGAACAAGAAGCGCATTCTTCAAGAAGGGGATATCGTCAGTCTGGATGCCGGGGTGATTTACAAGGGGTATCAGTCGGATGCAGCCAGAACCCACGGGGTGGGAGAGATATCCCCGGAGAGCCAGCGACTGATAGATATTACCAAGCAGAGTTTTTTCAAGGGGATTGAATTTGCCAGGGCAGGAAGGCATTTGTATGAAATATCCAAGGCAATACAGGACTTTGTGGAGGCGAATGGGTATTCTGTAGTTAGGGATCTGGTAGGACATGGCATCGGGAAGGAACTTCACGAGGAGCCGCAGATTCCGAACTTCAAACCCATCGGCAGAGGAATGAAGCTCCGACCGGGCATGACCCTTGCCATAGAGCCTATGGTGAATGAAGGCGCCTATGACGTGTGGGTGCTGGAAGATGACTGGACCGTTGTCACTAAGGATGAAACGAGATCCGCTCATTATGAAAACACCGTGCTCATCACAGATGGGGAGCCGGAATTGCTTTCGTATTGCGAGGGCATGTCATAAGTCGCGTTGTTTCGTTGGGGATGGGCATAGAGTAGTTTTTTCATCGTGACAGAAAAAACCATTCATGCGGCATGTATGTGCTTGCGTTGTGGCACGGGCATTGCGGCGATTATCATTAATATATGGAGTAGAAATGCAACGCAGAAATGAGGATTGAATATGTCGAAGGAAGATGTGATTGAAATTGAAGGCGTGGTAGTGGAGAAACTCCCGAATGCAATGTTTAAGGTGGAATTGGAAAACGGCCATCAGGTTTTGGCTCATATCAGCGGAAAGCTTCGCAAGAACTTTATCCGCATTCTGCCAGGAGATACTGTGACGATGGAGATGTCTCCCTATGACCTGACCAAGGGACGCATTACATGGAGAGATAAATAAATGATGTGATGCCTCGCAAGGCTGGAAAGAATCTAGCTGATGAAGGCATGAATACACGCAGTGAGAGTCGGAACAGATCACGCTGTCTGCACAGAGGGAGTGTGGAAGCGTGGTCTGCATTGCGTTTTTCCAATGATGGAATGATGCGTACAATATATGAACGACTTAGGGGGACAACGAGGGGGAGAGGTATGAAATTTGCGATGAACAGATTTTTTAAATTTTGCTTGTGGCTGACCGCTATATTTAGCGGCATTTTATTGATTTTATCGGCGGTATCCATGATTGGGTATCGGAAAATTTATTCCGGGTCTTTTGTCTATGCCAGAGAAATCTTAACGGTAATTCTGACAGCGGTGTGTTTTGTGCTTGCATTCCAGTGGCTATATAAGAAATTAAAATATATGGGGAGACGGTTTTCCCTGCTTCTATTTTTCTGCATTGTGGTGGCGCAAGTGCTGTTTTTGGTGTTCGTATCCCATCCTATGGTAATCAGCGATGCCGCCAGAGTGCAGAACGAGGCCTTGGACATGGTGAAATGGAATCATGGCAAGATGGACTTGGATTATTCGTATATGCAGCAGTATACCAATAATCATTTTGTAGTGGTATTATTTTATTATTTTTATAAAATTCTATCTATGCTGGGAATCACGGAAATCAGGATTCCTACCATTATGTTGAATATAGCATGCATTGATATAGGGATTTATATTACCTACCGCACGGCAAAGAGGCTAAAGGGATTGGTATGCGCCAACTTGGTTCTGGTATTTTTTCTGCTGTGCCCCACTACCTATGTGTGGCTGACTACTGCTTATACCAATACCTTCTCCTTTCCCTTTGTGATGGCGATTCTGTATCTATGCCTATGGCTGCGGGGGGGAGAGCCTAATCTCAAGAATATTGTGAAGTGTATTTTGCTTGGATTTGCCGTAGCGGTGGGATATCTTGTGCGCCCTACCACGATTCTTCCCATTATTGCCATGGTTCTTTTCTCGGCAGTAAAATTTTTTGAAGTACCGCTGATGGTTAAGAGGAAAGAAGTGCGGATGCTGAATCCGGAATGGAATCTGACAAAGCGGATCTCGGGGAAGAGGAATACGTTAATTAAGATGGCAATGGTGCTTCTGGTATGCGGAGTGACCTGGGCGGGCTGCCAGTTGCTGCTGGACAGGCATATCGAAAGGGAAAAAATCACAGGGCAGTTTCCGGTGGTGCACTGGATTATGATGGGGCTAAATGAGCGTACCGGTGGAGGATTTGCCGGGGAGGACGTATCTTACACTAGGAGTTTCGAGGGGGTGGAGGCGAAAAAGAGAGCGGATGTGGCGCGCCTGAAGGAAAGGGTGAAGGAAATGTGGCCCTCTAGGCTTCTCCTTCATGGATTTGTCAAGCTGGCGAGAGTATGGGCAATGGGGGATGATGATTCCTTGAAGAAGTCCAGTTACGCTCACGATTACCCTATATTATATGAGTGGTTTATGGGAAGCGGCAATGGCTGGTTTCTAGTGTATATGCAGGCTTTTCGGATGGCGGTTTATGCCTTGCTATCCATCTCGGTGCTTCGGCAGCTTCGTCAGGGGGATTGCAAGGAAATCTTCCTATATACATTGACATTCTTGGGAGCGGTGCTTTTCTTTTTGATTTGGGAGGCCAATATGAAATATAACATCTGCTTTATGGGCATCTATCTGATTCTCATGGCAGATGGGACGGAGGCTCTCCGCCATCGGATTTGTCTTTATAAGATTGAGAGGAAGAAAAAGAAATGGGGGAAATATATTTTTGCGGCAGTGGGGGGCGGATGCCTGGTAGCCAGCCTGGCGTTGCAGATGCCTATGCTGATTGCGGAGGCTCATGTGGAGGAGAGGCAATATTATAATAGCAGGATTCAGGCTGACTCGGAGCCCATTGATCATTCCATTCCGGATATGCCCGCATTGCTGGAGCAGACTATCGAAGAAGGCCGGTTCCGATGGCAGGATGGGTGGAATTGCTTGGGAATCTTTTTTGAGAGAAGAGAGGAAGCGGAACTGGACAAGGAATATTTGGTGGAACTTATCGAAGAGCAGGAAAATGATGTGGTGTTCCGTCAGAAAATTGGCGTGAGTGATTTGGGGAAGCGGGATGCGTTCTGGATTCAGATCCAGGGCAGGAGGAGCAAGTCGGATATGGGGTATCGCCTGCGGCTGACCCATTTGGGGGACGATTATGGCATGGTGCCGAAGATCAGCTTGTTTCCAGCGTTCGACCCCTATCCCTATGGCCGTCTTTATGTGAATGGCAAAAAGACGGAGTATGACCTCGCCATGTCTATGTATAAAAAAGAATAAAAACTGTTTCGTTTTAAATATTCTTAAGAGTTTAAGATAAAATCTTAAGAAATATCTGTTACGGTATAGGGGATACGGTAACAGATATTTTGAGGTCTTATGGGATAAAATATGGTTAATGCTTTGCATAACTTTATTTTATCAGCCGGGATTAAGGGACTGTTAAAAAATAACTTTGCATTTTGCGTAAGCTGGAATTTTCATCTGCAAGGCGGAGGAGGAAGTCGTAGTAGGCTACGGCGACTGACAACAACGCAGCAGATGGAGATTTCAGCAAGCAAAATGTGAAGATTTATTTCTTAACAGTTCCTAAGGAGGGAAAGATGAGACGGTTTTGGCATTGGGGGTATGGATTTAGTTTATGGCTTGCATTGTTTTTCTGCACAGTTTTGCTGGGATTATCCGTGACAGGGATATTGCAGTATGGCGGTGGGTTTCAGAAAAGCAGTGCTTTTTTCTGCTTTGGGAAGCGGGAAAGCGTTACACCGTCTGTTTTTATGGAATCTGCCTGCTTTTAATGGAAGCGGGGATTTGTGAGTTGAGGCAGTGGATGGCTGGGAGCGTGAAGAGGAATCAGAAATATGCCAATATGTGGCGGATTACGGATGATTTCTGGGATAGATGGGAACTGCTAAAGCCCATGTTCTGGCGATGCAGGAGACAGATTGGGTCAGGGTGCCTGCTCATGGCGCGAAACTGTGGAAACTGTCCGTGAAACAGTTGTAACATAGCAAAAAAGTAACAACAAATTAAATTTGTTCTTGCATGGGCTGGAAAATTGTGTTATAGTAGACAATGGACTTTATTGAAAGGAGGTTGTTGCTGTGAAAGTGAGATCTTCAGTAAAACCAATTTGCGAGAAGTGCAAGGTCATCAAGAGAAAGGGACGCGTCAGAGTAATCTGCGAGAATCCCAGACACAAACAGAGACAGGGTTAATTCATGTGGGCGGTGCTGCCCTATTCGATATAACTTGCTTTCTGTTCGTTGTAGTGCGCAATGCGCTATGATATTGTAGGCGGAGTGATTAACCGTCTCGGCAGAGGGTGTGTCATTTTCACCCGGTGCCGGTCTGGTCAACGGCAGGCTGATGACTGTCATGGCTGATACAGCCTTGGCAACTGCGGCGTAGTACTGGCTGCCATTTCGCAGGCAGCCCGAAATTTCCTCTTTGTAACCGGAGGGAAAAGGAATCGTCTATGCAATCGGATTACAATTTAAAGCGGCTGGCAGTGTCGATGGCACTGCAATCAATCTATTTTATGATTAAATAAGAATAATGGAGGTGTAAAGTACACATGGCACGTATTAGTGGTGTAGATTTACCGAGAGAAAAGCGTGTTGAGATTGGACTTACCTATATTTATGGTATTGGTAGAGCAAGCTCAAACCGCATTTTAGCAGAGGCTAAAGTCAATCCAGACACACGTGTGAAGGATCTCACAGATGAGGAAGTCGCACGTATCCGTGATGTCATCGACAACACGCAGACCGTGGAGGGTGATCTCCGCAGAGAGATTGCGATGAACATCAAGAGGCTTCAGGAGATTGGATGCTACAGGGGCATCCGTCATAGAAAGGGACTTCCTGTCCGGGGACAGAAGACCAAGACGAACGCTAGGACGCGGAAGGGTCCAAAGCGTACTGTAGCAAATAAGAAGAAATAATAGAGGAGGATTTGACAATGGCTAAACAGGTAGCAAAAAAGGCAGGCAAGAAGCGTGTCAAGAAGAATGTCGGACATGGACAGGCACATATTCAGTCTTCCTTCAATAATACAATCGTTACGCTTACCGATGCCGAGGGAAATGCAGTTTCCTGGGCTAGCGCAGGCGGATTAGGATTCAGGGGTTCCAAGAAATCAACTCCCTATGCAGCGCAGATGGCAGCAGAGACTGCTGCAAAGGCAGCCCTGCCACATGGGCTGACATCGGTAGATGTCATGGTGAAGGGGCCTGGTTCGGGCAGAGAGGCAGCGATTCGCGCATTGCAGGCATGCGGCATTGACGTGACCAGCATCCGCGACGTGACGCCGGTACCTCATAATGGATGTCGCCCGCCGAAGCGTCGTAGGGTATAAGGAATGCAAAACCGGCATTCTTCCCGGTGGCTTCGTTAGCAATCTGACGAGGTTTGAAACGTGTGGGAAATTTTTGAAGCAGAGATTGTATTGAATATATAGGAGGAAGAAACATGGCTAGAGATATGACGCCAGTTCTCAAGAGATGTAGAACTCTTGGACTTGAGCCAGCATTTATGGGACTTGACAAGAAGTCAAACAGAAATCCCAGAGTTGGAAGAAAACAGAGTGAATATGGTCTTCAGTTGAAGGAGAAGCAGAAAGCGAAATTCATCTACGGTGTACTGGAGAAACCATTTAGAAATAATTTTGCAAGAGCGCAGAAGTTGAAATACGGCACGACTGGTGAGAATCTGATGATTCTATTAGAGTTGAGGCTTGACAATGTAATATTCCGCATGGGATATGGGCGTACCAGAAAGGAAGCCAGACAGATTGTCGGTCACAAGCACGTACTTGTGAATGGCAAGTGCGTGAATATTCCCTCATATGAGGTAAAGCCTGGCGATACGATTGAAATCAAGGAGAAGCACAAGGGTGCGCAGAGATACAAAGATATCTTGGAAGTGACTGATGGAAGAATGGTTCCAGATTGGCTGGAGGCAAACCACGAGACACTTTCCGGCACTGTTAAGGATGTTCCTACCAGAGAGCAGATTGATGTTCCTGTTAACGAAGTGCTTATCGTCGAGTTATATTCTAAATAATAACTTGCTATGTGTATGCATTTTAATTGGATGCGTACAGCGTTGGTTGAGGAACTGTTAAAAATAGCAGTTCCTAAGGTAAGCCCTAAGCATATTAACCCAAAAGGAGGGGCAAAGAGTGCTTGATTTTAAAGAACCAAATATTGAAATAGCAGAAATTTCGGATGACAAGAGATATGGACGTTTTGTAGTGGAGCCTCTGGAAAGAGGTTATGGTACGACGCTGGGTAATTCTCTCAGAAGAATCATGCTCTCCTCATTGCCGGGCACAGCCGTAAGTCACATCAAGATTGATGGCGTGGTTCATGAATTCTCCTCAATTCCTGGAGTGAAGGAAGATGTCACTGAGATTATTATGAATATTAAGAGCCTGGCGATTAAGAATAATAGCGAGACGGACGAAGTGAAGACGGCGTACATCGAGGCTTCCGGCGAAGGCGTGGTGACGGCGGCAGATATTCAGGTGGATTCTGATATTGAGATTATGAATCCTGACCAGGTGATTGCCACGCTGAGTGGCGGCACGGATTGCAAACTCTATATTGAGTTGACAATCGTTACTGGCAGGGGATATATCAGTTCTGACAAGAATAAGAGAGAGGATTTGCCAATCAATGTGATTGCTATTGACTCCATCTTCACTCCTGTGGAGCGGGTAAATATCCAGATTGAGAACACTCGCGTGGGTCAGATTACTGACTTTGATAAGTTGACAGTGGAGGTCTATACCGATGGCACCATCGAGCCCAGTGATGCGGTAAGTTTGGCGGCCAAAGTGCTAAGTGACCATCTGAAGTCATTCATCAATCTCTCCGATAAGACTGCGGGCATTCAGGTGATTGCCGAGAATATCGACAATAGCAAGGACAAAGCTCTTGAGATGAACATTGACGAATTGGAACTTTCTGTGCGCTCTTATAACTGCTTGAAGCGTGCAGGAATTAACACGGTGGAGGAACTGTGTAACCGCACATCTGAAGATATGATGAAGGTGAGGAACCTTGGTCGCAAATCTTTAGAAGAAGTATTATCTAAGTTGAGGGAATTAGGTCTTTCCCTGAACTTAGGGGATGAATAATTTAGGAGGTAAGCGCAATGGCAGGCTATAGAAAACTTAGTAGAACCTCAAGCCAGAGGAAAGCATTGCTTCGCAATCAGGTGACGAATCTGTTATATCATGGAAGAATTGTCACCACTGAGGCGAAGGCAAAGGAAATCCGCAAAATTGCGGAGAAACTGATTGCTATGGGCATTAGGGAGTGCAATAATTTTGATACGGTGACAGTGACTGCAAAGGTTGCCCGCAAGGACAAGGATGGCAGAAGGGTAAAGGAAGTTGTGGACGGAAAGAAGAAGACCGTTTATGACGAGGTGGAGAAGGAGATTAAGAAGGATCAGCCCTCTAGGCTTCATGCCAGAAGACAGATGCAGAAGGTTCTCTATAAGGTGACGGAAGTTCCGGCTGATATTAAGGGGCGGAAAAGGGGAACGAAGACTGTTGACGTGGCGTCCAAGGTGTTGGATGAGCTGGGTTCCAAGTATGCAGAGCGTAATGGCAATGGCGGCTATACCCGCATCGTGAAGATTGGTCCTCGCAAAGGCGATGCCGCAATGGAAGTGCTCATTGAGTTGGTATAAATAAATATGCAAGATTTAAGGCCCTGTGCGAAAGCATGGGGCTTTTTATAAAAATGTAAGTAAGGGTATTGCACATTAGATATGGCTGCATTAGCAGCACTTTGTGCTGTCGGCAGAGGGCTATCGCATGGGGAGCCGCACGGCTTGGCAGCTATGGAAGGAGGCTTGTGATGAAGGGACTGGACTGGGAGAATCTCAGGCGTAAAAATCGTCCAGAGAAGGATGGGGCGGCATGGATGATAGATGCCAAGGGCGTTGTCCATGAGTATTCTCGCAGAGATGCGGAGGGAAATGTCATGGAAATTATCCAGGCGGTGGATGGCGTGGACCTTCAGGTGAAGCCGGGACAATTCGTGGCGATTCTGGGAGCAAATGGCTCGGGGAAGTCCACGCTGGCCAAACATATCAATGCGCTGCTCATACCCACGGAGGGCAGTCTCTATGTGGATGGGAAGGATACCAGCAATCAGAAGAATGTATTGGCAATCCGCCAGCTTGCGGGAATGGTTTTCCAGAATCCCGATAACCAGATTATTTCCAACGTGGTAGAGGAGGATGTAGGATTTGGCCCGGAAAATATAGGTGTTCCCTCAGAGAAGATATTAGAGCGGGTAGAGGAGAGCCTGAGGTGCGTGGGAATGTATGAATACAGGAAGCAGTCGCCCAATCGCCTCTCCGGAGGTCAGAAACAGCGGGTGGCGATTGCGGGAATTATGGCAATGCATCCCCGATGCATTGTATTGGATGAGGCGACATCCATGCTTGATCCATC
>CASGVX010000060.1 GCA_949346185.1 uncultured Lachnospiraceae bacterium | reverse complement strand
GTGCGTCAACGCCGCCAGAACCGAAAACCATCTGCGTGATTACCGGCAGGGCTTGCTTTCCCGCCCTGGCAAGTAACATTTTTTTCTTTGCGCTGTTCGTTGTAATGGCATTTTTACTCATAATTCTTCTATTACCTCCTCTGCATCCAATATTCTGCTGCCATCCAGCATCACCGAGCCATCCAAGTGCCATAGGTTATGTTGCCTGACCGCCGCAATATCTTCAAATTTTTCTGCAACTTCCACGGAAGTTTCCCAACCAGCTTCTGGCTCGTGAAATAACTTTGCATCATTGCATATCTCCGCATCCGTCTCCAGTGCCATTTCCTCCAACAAAGCCACTGATAGCAGGGGCAACATAATATCTTCATGGGACAGATAGATAAAGATATTGAGGCTGATTAATTCGTCCAGCATCCTGTAAACCGACCGTGTATCCCTCACCTGATCCCCAACGGCAACCTTCAATTCCTCTGCCGCATAATCCGGCACCAGATTGACTTCCGGGGAATATTTCTGCACCAGCCCGATGATTTCCCTAAAACTCAAATTCTTTTTTACCATCCTGACTAGCACCATGGCACGGCGTTCCTCCAGTTTCTGCCCTGGCACCGGCACGATGCCAAGTTCTTGTTCAAGCCTTGCGATGCCATGCTCTTCTGCCGTTGTGGCAAGCATATTATCCAGTACTCGGTCAATCTCCCTGCCCACGTTGTCAAGTTCCGGCTGCTCTGCCTGGCAAATGGCTGGCATCTCTCTGATCCTCTTTACCACGCCCGGAAAATAATCAATCAACATGCGAAATCTCCCCCCTGACTGGTATGGCATTTCTATCTAAAATAACATTTTGCTGCAAATCGTTCAGTGTCAAGTTCTGCACGTCAACCACCCCCTCAACCCCCGCCATAGCGTCTGCCACCTTCAAAACCCTTACGGTCAATCCGTCCTTTCCTGTGTCCTCCCATGTTTTATTCAATTCGATAAAAAAGCGGTCAACCGCCTCCTCTATGCCAGGTCTTACCGCCTCGAATGACACTCCCGCAGACAGTTCAAATTTTGCGCTGATATTGATTTCCTCCGTATCCACTGGGTAAATATCTACCATATGCCATATCGGGGCTTTCCCCTCCCCCTCGCCCTGGCTTCCGATGGGATCGACCATCTGCTGTACCATGGCTATCACATCATCCCCGGGCTTTCCCCAGGCAGAGGACAAGATATAGGTATCTATGCGCTTATGCTCCTTCTTTACCCGCTCTTGCTTGATTCCCCCTACCCCGGCCAGCGACTTGATAAACTTCTTGTAGTCTGCCCTGTTCCCGCTCATGGCGTACTCTTGCCTTCTCTCGGCCAGATACCTTTCCCGATATGCCTCCGTCTCCTCGTCATCCTCTGCCGCCTCCACAAGCTCTATCAAATTCCCATACTCGTAATCATCAATAAACTCTATGGGCAGCAGTTCATCATCCGGCAGGGCATTCCCTTCCCTGCCCGGCGTTTCGCACTGGAGATAATATTTCTTTTCGGATATTTTCTCAAGGCTCACATATGTCAAATCCCCTGACTCGAAGCGTTCCCCTACGTCAAAATCCACATTGAACTCCGCAAGCCACACGGCACTGGTGGCGGTCTTGATCGGTATATTATTCTCCTTTCCGAAAAGAATCAAATGCTCCCTGTCGCACGTCAAGGCACTGCCGTTCAGATCCGCCGTTTCCAGATTGTTATATGCCTCCTCCAATTCTGCGGCAGCCGGAGCCAGGGCGAAGCTTACCAACGTTCCCTCCCCTGTGCCAATCCCTTTCGGCACTCGGGCGCACATGCTTTGTAATATGGTCTCATAGTCCTTATCCTCGTACATTTACGCCACCTCCGTTTCATATGTGTCACTGTCGCTCTCTCCCAGGGTTGTTTCAACTGCAATCTTGGCACGAAACCGCCCATCCAGATATTGCACATCGGAGATTTCTACCGATTCGATGTAATCATTGACCAGGAGGCACTCTTCTATCATCCGTGTTGCCTCGCTTTCCAAATGCTCCTCGCTGAACCCCTGGCCAATCAATTCTTCTAACTCGCTTCCGTAGTCCCAGCTGCATATAAAAAAATGATATCGTGCCACCCGGAGTGCCAGATAGCACCATACCTTCACCGCCTCGATCCCCTCCACGATCTCCCCGGTCAATTGCCCTGTAGCGAAATCAATGCCAAACTCTTTCGGCACTTCCAATTCCTCTTGCAGCTCCTCCTCTATTTCCTCCTCGATATATGCCGGGAACAAACTCATAACTCCACCAGCCTTTCTATAATTGCATAGGTTTCATCGTCCAGACGCTGCACCAGCACCGTATCTCCCATTTTCAGTTTTCCTTTCAGGTGATCCGCAACCAGCAGATCATCATCGTCCAAGATCAGATCTCCTATGTCGCACTCCTTCTCCCCTGTCATTTCCGCAAGCCCTGGCACTGGCAGATTTCTCACTGCCCCCTGCTCACGCATAATTCCTATCATCTGCTCGTAGGGATTCATGCCATCACCCCCTATGCCGTCTTCTTGTCCATGATATTTTTGAAATTCAGTTCCAGGCTCATAGTATGATTCCCTCCCTCCCATGTATGGGTATCGCTGTCAATCCAAAACAGTCCATCCAGCCCGGTAGCACTGTCATGTACCTTCACGGCTGATCCGGCAGTGCATTTCACGTTTCCATTGATAATATCAGCATTCACCTTCTTTTCCACGCCAGCCAGCATATGCCTGGCCGCCTTCTTGGCATTCACCCCCTTTTCCTTCGTATAGATTTCCTGGTATAGCCCATACCTTTTGAGGTGTCCGGCGTTCTTCACCACCCCTACCTGCTTTCCCTTGGAATTGTATATCCTCACCTTGTCTACCATGTTCTCAATGCTCTCTTCATAAGAGGATGATACAATATTCTTGTTTTCATCCAAAGAAAAGCCGCTTACCACCGTTCCCTTGACCTTGATACAGAACTTCTTGCCCTTCATGTAGCACATGTACTTTTTCCCGGTACTCTTTGCCGCCTTCGTGTAGGCAAGCATGATGGCATCGTATGCACTGCTGCCATCTATGATGATCTTCCTAACTGCCTTCTTCGTCTTGGCGATCGTCCCGATGGGGATGCCGTATTTCTTGCAGATCAGCCTAGTAATCCGCTCTGCGGTCTTCTTCTTGTATTTTCCCTTGTGCATGATCCGCAGAAGATGCCCCAGCAGATCCGTGGCATTGTAAGTAATCGTGCCAATCTCCCCCCGCTTTTCGCTGGTCTGTATCTCGCCATAGAAAATATTCTTCCCGCCCTCGTAGAGTGCCAGCACGTCCCCTACCGCCAGATTCAATTTCAGTTTCTTAATGTTTGGATCTTTCGGGGCATTCAATACGGTAATGCTTGCCTGTCTAGCCGCCTGGGTAACAGAACCGCTCCAAGTGACCGTACCCACTACTTGGGTAATGTCGTAAGTCTTTTTGTTGCTTTTCTTCGTCCATTTGATAATCAAGGCTTTATTGTCACCTTCTTTCCCACTGGCGGCTTTTTCCTGTTCGCCATCTTGTTCTGCTTTGCAATCTTCTTGGCATTCTTGCTAGAGCCAGTATATTTCTTCGCAAGTTTCGCCCAAGTATCCCCCTTCTTTACCGTGACGGTTACCTTCTTCGCCTTCTTGGTGCTACGCTTTTTCTTGGGGCGGCGATACCGCTTGATCTGCATCGTGAAATAAATATCCCCTGTGCCATCCGTATATTTCCATTCAAACTGCTCTATCGTTGCCTCATAATTGATAAGGGGCGTGACAATAAACCGAATCATGCCCTTTTTCTTCATCTTCTCCACCCGCTTCACGCATCGCTCCGGGCTTGGATATCCCTTGTACTGGTCATAGTACATATGCCTCTTCGGAAAGTGGGATTCCAATGACACGGTTTCCAACTTTGGCAATCCAAGCAAATTGACCTCCCCCAGAGCGTTGACCGTCTCCGTCTTATTGTCTTGCTCGCTGGTCTGCCCCACCTCCTGGGGCAGAATCGGCAGCCTTAACTTTCTCTTGCCCTGCTTTAGCCAGATCTCCATACTAATCCCCACGCCTTTCCATCCATAAAATGATATAGTTCCGCCAGCAGATATATCGGGAAGAATGCTGCTTTGCAGCAAGCCCACTTTGTGGGCGTTTCTTCCTGTGTGAATGGTCTTTTCATTCACACTGTTCCCATGTTGATTGCCGTATCCCTTAGTTTCCGGGCAATCTCCTCTGCAATCCTCTCAATGTCCTTTTCATCCCTCACGATAATCTGCTCCGCCAGTTTCGGAATATTGACCGTTATATCCCCAGCCCTCTTCCTGTCTGCCGCTGACTTCTCCAGCCTCGCCGCCTTTCGGTCTGCTGCCGCCAGCTTTCCATCAGCCGATTTCCTAGCCATCTGCACGCTCTGGTCATGGGGGTACACCCGGGAGCCTTTCGGCAAGTCCACGATCTCGCCGCCTTTCTCGCCCACCTGCACGATGCCGCCCCGCCAATCCTGCGTTCCTTTCGCCAGTGCCGGGATCGTAGGAATATTAAAGCCACCGATATGCTTTCCTCCAATTCCCGGAACACCTTCGGGAATATCAATAGAAATCTTGTTAATCCCGCCAATCGCCTTATTAATCAAGCCAATAACCGCATTAATGGGTACTTTACACATGCCAGCCAGTCCGTCAAATATTCCACCAAAAATATTCTTAACCCCTTCCCATGCCTTTTTCCAGTTGCCAGAAAATACGCCAGTGATAAAATCAAGAACGCCGCCAAATGCCTTTGTCAATCCTCGTATAACCTGTTTTACGCTGGACGAAGTTGAAGAAACCACGCTGGCCACGGTCTGGAACGTGCTGACAAATCTTTTCTGCACCACGCCCATAACCACCTTGATTACCGTACCTATCGCCGTATATACCGGCTTTAATTTGTTCACTATGTTGCTGGAAATATTGTATATTCCGGTGAATGCCGCTGAAAATGCCGCCGCCATCTTTACCACGACTGGCGAAACCTTCCGAACCGCATACACCAACACGCCACCAACCACCTTTGCAATTTTATTAATGCTCGGTGATAATTTGGCTATCGTGCTTCCCAAGAACGAAAAAGCATGGGATAGCAAATTTCCCATAACGATTAAATGCTTCTTAGCCGCAGTCCCTATTGTCTTAATCACAGGGGAAAGTTTTTCTAGTACCCCGACAAATGTCGTTGCTATGATTGGCACGACTTCCGCAACAACGGCTATGACCGTTTTAATTGTTGGAGCAATGGAGTGAATTGCCGTCTTCGCCATCTCAATGGCTTTCGGCAATAATTTTGAAACCACTTGCACCGCAGTCTGAATAACTGGCATTGCCGCCTGAATCACCGTTTTTATTGTCTCTATGGCGGCTGGCAACATAACTTTTATTGCTGACGCTATCGACCTCACTACAGGCATTGCTGCCTGAATTGCAGTTTTTATGGAAGCCATGACGCCAGGCAAGATGGTCTTGATCCCCTGCATCACGCTGGCAAAAATCTTCTGGAATCCAGTCATTGCCTGTTTTATGGCACCCCCGAAGGTTTCCGTAAACCACGCCTTCACATTCATGACCACGGGCTTGATCTTGTCCCAGTTCTTTGCTACCAGCACCGCCGCAACCGCTATCGCCGCCAAAACGCCAATGACAATCCCCGCTGGGCTTGTCAGCAGTCCTATGACCGAACCGGCATTTGTTATGGCACTGGTAACTTTTCCGAAACCAGTTACAACTTTCCCAACGCCAGTAACCAACTTTCCGAACATCAAGATGCATGGGCCAACTGCTGCCGCTATTCCCGCCCATTTCATAATCTGCGATACCTGGGCATCCGACAGACTATTGAACCAGTCCGTTGCCTTTTGCACCCAGCCCACTGCTATTTTTATGTATGGTGTAAGTTTGTCTCCTATTGTGATTGCTGCGCCCTCCAGTGCAGATTTCAGCAGGGTCAACTGGCCATTTAAGTTGTCCAGCATTTTCCCGGCCATCGCCTCTGCACTGCCTTTCGAGCTATTGATGGCACCTGTTAATTTATCAAAATCCTTTTGACCTGTGTTGACAATCGTCAGCAGTCCCGCCATACTTTGTTTCCCTGCCAACGTGCTTGCCGCTGATGCCTTTTGCGTCTCTGACAACCCAGCAAATGAGGATCGTAAGTTTTTCATCACCTCCGAAAAATCTTTCGTCTTTCCATGGCTGTCTGTCAGACTTATCCCCAATTTCTTCATGACCGCCGCTTGTGCATCTGTCGGCTTTGCCAAATTAGCAATAACGTTCTTCAATGTCGTTCCGGCCATGCTGCCTTTTATTCCGGCATTTCCCAAAACTCCTAGCGCAACCGAGATATCTTCTACGCTATATCCCATTGCGCCAGCGGTGGAAGCGCAGTATTTAAAACTCTCTCCCATCATGGAGACATTTGTATTGGCACTACTTGAGGTTGTTGCCAATACATCTGCAAAGCGGGAACTTTCATTTGCTTTCATGCCAAAGGCTGTCAGTGCATCTGTCACAATGTCCGATGTACTTCCTAAATCCTCGCCGGATGCCGCTGCAAGATTCATCACCCCCGCCACGCCTTCCATCATGTCAGTGGTTTTCCACCCGGCCATTGCCATGTACTTCATTGCCTCGGCACTCTCGCTTGCGGAAAAGGAAGTGGTTGCCCCCATCTCCTTTGCTTTCGCTTTCAAGATATTTGATGCCGTCTCGGTTGCACTGGCTCCCTCCTTAAAAGAAAGCCCCATTGCCTTTGCCTTTTTCATGATTTTTGGAAGGTCTTTATCTGCTACATTTCCAGAGATTGCCCCAACTTCTGACATTGCGCTTTCAAAGTCAGCCGCCGTCTTCACCGCCGCAACTCCCACTCCCGCTATGGGAGCGGTCACGGCCTTTGTCAAACTCTTGCCCGCATTCTGTATCGTATTGCCCGCACCCTGTATGCTTCTGCCCGCCCTCTTCGCCTCCATTGCCATCTTCCGCATATTTGCGATAGTTTTGTTTGACGGATTGCTGAATGCGTCAATGAACTGGATGCAGGTGCTTATCACCCTTCCCATCAGCCATCTTTCCTTTCTCCGAACAGAGCCTCGAATTCCCCATTCCTATCCTCTATGAACTGCATCATATAGGCATGGGCAACCCGCTTTTCCCCATATGGAAGGTTGATATACTCCCCGACCTTCCATTGCAAAAACCGATAGTGATAGTAGTCGAACTGCACATCACCATCGGTTTCTATGAGTTTTTTATTTCATTATCGGATTCCACGATATCGCCAAAGCCAGCCATCTTCCTGGCTTCCAGGGCGATCACGCTCACTTCCCCCCTGAAAAGTTTTTCAGCCGCCATTGCCGGAGTTGCCACCCCCAGATGCTTCATTAAATTTGCATCTTTTAACTGGGGATCAATGATTGCCGCTGCGGCAATCTTGCTATTGGTCTCAATCGTCTTGGCCATGATCACCTCTCCATCCTCGTCCAGCCCGGATGCGGACAAATCAAGAAACTCTTGTGGATCCATTTCTTGCAAGGTGATATATGCCTTCTCTCCCAGCATTTCAGATAACCGCTCGCTGTAAATTTCCTTCGTCCTCTTCTTGCTAAATTCCCCTTTGTCAATTTTTAACAACTTCTCTACCAAATTCATGCTTTTACCTCCGTACCGCTAAATTGTTAAATCGCTTCCAGCAAGTCCCAGTCATTAAACGTGAATCCATAGGAACGCTCACTCATCTTCCCGGATTCAAAGTCTGCCAGGATCATCTTATCCAGCACACAGTTATAAAGGGCAACCCTCTCTGCCCCGATTGCGTCAGGATCGTCCACCTTGACAATGATCGTATGCACGGCCGTCTTTCCTTTCTTGAGGGCAGCCACCTCTTTTTTCATCACCGTGCTATTTACATGATGTATTTTAAACTCGCCCTTCGGCTCCAGCCCTGTAATTTTCTGCCCCTCAATCATCTTGCATGTCTGCGGCACGGCTGTCTTCTTGTAAGTCACCTCTGCCTTGCAAGACTGGATTTCTGCCATGTACTCTCCGTCATACCACATCTCCCCCCAAGTTCCGCTAATCGCCTGTTCCGGCTTAAATTCCTTCATGCCATCTCGCCTCCTTCCTAGGTTTTAAATCTCGATTGGCAGATCAATGTCTTCCATTGCATCCAAGATTGTGACATTCCCTTTCAGGAACACCTTTGATCCCGTATCAAGCTTCGCTATCGCCGTATCATCCATTGCCGCCAACTGCTCCTCGGAATATTTCCCCCTGTTTATGTGATAGATTTTCAGCGCATCGATATCGAAGGTGATTTCATATTCCGAATCAATGATTTCATCCATAGACAGCTGCTTGAGATAATTCTTGATTGCCGTAATCAGCACGCACTTGTTATCATAACTATTGGGGAACTTTCCCAGGTAGGTATCCTGTGCTGTCCTGGTGATATCATCCGCAATCAAGTCCATGGTGTCCACGATCTTGATTTTCTTGTAACTATCCCCCTTTCCCTGCACGGTAGAAGTAAAACTGTTTACCGCCCTGACCGTCTTCACCTTCTCGCCGTCATGGAAGATGATAAACTCACCCTTGCCCACCGGCGCATCAATATCATCCAGCCTGGTGCAATCATCCAGCTCCGGCAACGGGGCATAGGTGGCCGAGATCCGCAATGGCGTACCGGCAATCAATCCGGCGATTCTACCGCAATACTGCTCGCAGCTGTACTCCGTAGTGATCCGCTCCACGCTGCCATCCTTCTGCACGATATCCTCCGCATACACATTCTTGTCAATGGTGTAATTGATAATCCCCTCGTGGTCTGCCGCCGTGTGCGGCAGCACCGCCTTGATGCGCTTTTTCTTCCCCCGCATGGCCTTCACCCATGCGGCTACCTCCTGGGCCTTTCCATCCGTGGCCACGGTGGGAATGGCCAGATAGTCAAACCTCATGGTTTCCCAATCCTTCATGGCAGCGGCATATGCCTCCTCCGCACTCGCCCCCTCCACATCCAATCCCATGCCATATACCAGCACTTTGATAGGTGCCGTCTGGTATCCCAGCAGTGCCAATTTGATTTGCTCCCTAGTCACATCCGTCACCCCCGCAGGGATATCCCCGGGACTTGTGACCGTGGCAGGGTTCGCCATCGGTGCCACAAAGGCATCCCTTACCCCCAGGAGGACAATGCCCCTGGAGCCACGCTCCACTGCGCTATTGCCCTTGTCGATAAAGGAAATATTAATTTCCGGTGCCTTCAACACGCTCATGCAACGCCTCCTTTTTCTTTCTTGATTAAATTGAAATCCATCTCCCCGGCAAGTTCCTCTTGCGGGCAAATGGACGTATTTTCCAGATACTCAAAATCAACGGATATCTGCAAGATATCCTCCTTCTGTCCTACATAGTCGTAAGTGATTTCACCCACTGTCAGATTCCTATCCCCCACGGCAAACACCATGCCAAAGGCCGCCTTTACCGTATCAACCAATTCCAGTTGCTCTATTTCCCTCGGCGCATCCTGAAAGTAGGTAATCTTGAGGGAAAATCCAGACTTTGCAAAATTCCTCGTCTGCCGCCGGAATGGTCCCGGCACGATCTCAATAAACAAGGAGGGCGTGTCATAGCCCTCCGTAATCTCCCTGCCGTATATTTTCAGCCCGGTAGCCTCTTCCAGCAATCCATTGGCCGCCCTCTTGATTTCTGCCTGGGATAATAT
>CASGVX010000059.1 GCA_949346185.1 uncultured Lachnospiraceae bacterium | reverse complement strand
CCAGCATCCCCGGACTGCCATTGCCGCTATGAAGGAGGGCAGAAAGGATTATTCTGAATTTTATAAAGAAATTATTGACAAAGATTGATGAAGGCATGATTCTTTGGCAGGAAATGAGGCGAGGCTATGACAGGGCAAAAACCGATTGGTGTGTTTGATTCCGGTGTGGGAGGCATCAGCGTGCTGCGGGAACTGATGCGGCTGATGCCGGGGGAGGATTATCTCTACCTAGGGGATTCTGTCCATGCGCCTTATGGGACGAGGGCTTTGGAAGATGTGAGGAACCTCACGATTAAAAATGTGGAACTTCTTCTGGAGAAGGGAGCAAAATCTATCGTGATTGCTTGCAATACGGCTACCAGCGCCGCTGTGGCGTTACTGCGCAAGATGTATCCGGAGATTCCGCTGGTGGGCATCGAGCCAGCGATTAAGCCGGCTGTCTTGGAAAATCCCAGGGCTCGGGTGGTGGTGATGGCAACGCCTATGACATTGCGCCAAGAGAAATTCCGGAATTTGATGGGGATGTATGAGGAAAAGGCGGAAATCGTGCCGCTGCCCTGTCCGGGCTTGATGGAGTTTGTGGAGCGAGGGGATTTGGAGGGCCAGGAATTGCGGAGATATCTAACAGAGCTTTTCTGGACGGTATCGGAGAGGCCTGTGGAGGTCATTGTGCTGGGCTGCACCCACTATCCCTTCGCTAGGGACATGATTCAGGAAGTGGTGGGAGAACAGGTCAAAATATACGATGGCGGGTACGGAACGGCCAAGGAGATGAGGCGTCGCTTGGAGGAGGCAGGATTGCGCAATCCTTCTTCGGATGGGGGGGCGGTAACTTTCCTGAACAGTCGAAACACGCCGGAGGAACAGGAATTATGTAAATTTTTATTGTACCGATAAAAAGAAAGGGAATGAGGAAAACACCGCATTCCCTTTCTTCATGTCCATGATGGAGGGGAATGGCATAAATAAGGAATCTGCGCATAATATAATATTTGGGGTGTTTTTTGAGGAGAATTAAGTTATAATGTTTTTGTAGTGGAGGAACGGACGCAAGCCATGGAATGGCAGCAGTGGTGTGTTGATATTAGCAAGGCGTAAGTCAGCATGGCTGGCGATGCAGAAATGAGGAGTGATATGAGAAAGACTAAGATTGTATGTACGATGGGACCGGCGGTGAGCCAGGATGAAAAAGTGGAGGCGTTAATCGAGGCTGGAATGAATGTTGCCAGGCTGAATTTTTCTCACGGAAGCCATGATCAGCAGAAGGAGCAGCTGGATCGGGTGGTGAGGGCCAGAGAGAAGCTGGGGAAGTTTGTGGCGATCCTATTGGATACGAAAGGACCGGAAGTCCGCATCAGGGAGATGAAGGATGGGCAGGTATCTTTGCAGATGGGGCAGGAGTATACGCTGGTCTGCGGTGACGAGAACTTGGTGGGGGACGAGAAGCAGGCCGCAGTCACCTATGAATACCTTTATGAAGATATCAAGGCGGGGACGACCATTCTCTTGGATGACGGGCTGATTGGGCTCACAGTGCTGTCTATTCAGGAAAAGAAGATTCACTGCCGGGTAGAGAATAATGGTGCATTGAAGAGCCACAAGGGCGTGAATATACCCGGCGTTCACATTCGCTTGCCCTATCTCAGCGAGAAGGACAGGGCAGACATTTTGTTTGGGATAGAGAACCAGATTGATTTTGTGGCGGCATCTTTCGTGCGCTCTGCCGCAGATGTGAATCTGATTCGGAACCTTTTAGATGCCAATGGGGGAGCGGGCATCAATATCATTGCCAAGATAGAGAACAAGGAGGGCGTGGATCGGATTGACGAGATTATCGAGGCATCGGACGCTATCATGATAGCCCGGGGAGACATGGGCGTGGAACTGCCGGCGGAGGAAGTGCCGATCCTCCAGAAGATGATTATCAAGAAGGTGTATGAGAAGGGCAAGCAGGTAATCATTGCCACCCAGATGCTGGATTCCATGATGGAGCATCCCCGTGCTACCAGAGCGGAGACTGCGGATGTGGCCAATGCGGTCTATGAGGGAGCCAGTGCGGTGATGCTTTCAGGAGAAACTGCGGCGGGCAAGTTCCCGGTGGAGGCGCTGGAGACCATGGTGCGCATCGTAGAGCGCACCGAGGCAGATGTGGATTACGTGAAGCGTTTTTATACCAGGGAGCGTCGCTCCAATCCGGATGTGACGGATGCCATCGGGCATGCCACCTGTACCACTGCCTATGACTTGAATGCTGCGGCCATCGTGACGGTGACCAAGTCCGGGCGCTCAGCTAGGATGATTTCCAGATACCGCCCATATTGCAAGATTATCGCAGGCAGCACTTCTGAGAGGGTTTGTCGCCAGCTTAGCCTTGCCTGGGGGATATTGCCAATCTTCATCGAAGAGAAAGAGGAAATATTTGAATTGTTTGACCATGCCATTGATGAGGCCAAGAGGAAGGAACTGCTCAGGGAGGGGGATATCGCTGTAATCAATGCGGGGGTTCCTCTGGGCGTGTCGGGAAATACCAATATGATTAAAGTGGTGACGGTGGAATAGAAAGGATATCATTTCGTGAGGAATTTAATTATATTTTGTAATGATTTTGTTTTATCGTGTTGCCAGAATTGAAATAGTGAGACAATGTTTTTAATTCTGGTTTCTCCAATTTCTTGGCGAAATACCATAAATATTTTTGAAGGCTCTGGAAAAGTGCAGTTGGTTTGGATAGCCAACTGCATTTCCAATATCTGCGATGGACAGGTCTGTCATTTTCAATAATTCTGTTGCCTTCGTCATTCGATAGCTGATTAAAAATTCTTGGGGGGTTCTTCCCACGGATTCATGAAATATCTTTCCAAAATAACTGCGGTTGATGCCGCAGTGCTTCGCAATGTCCTCAATGGAAATCTCGTAAGGGAAATTCTGCTCAATGAAGTTGATGGCTTCCCGAATATAGAAATCACTTAGTTTTCCAGAATGATTCATCCGGGTGGAAGAAACGGAACGGGTGAGGGCGTCTAGAAAAATATAGAGGTGGCCGATGAGGTGGAAGGGCGTTTCATCCCCATGGTTGGCGATATATAGCATCTCCTGCATCATGGTTTCCCGAAATGTCTTGGATGCGGCGTGATAGATGGGCTGGTTCAGGGAGAAACCGGAGATGTCCAGCGTCTCCTTCACCCGAAGGCCGTCAAATTCCAGCCAGGCATACTCCCAGGGGTTTTTCTCGTCTGCAATATAGGTGCTAATCTGTCCCGGAAATAGCATAAATCCCTGTCCGCTGCGAATAGTATAAGTATGAGTATCTCCTTTTTTGTCATTTGCCATCAGCGTGCCCGAGCCGGAGATGACATAGTGGAAGAGGAAATGATTCCTAGCTGCGGGGCCGTACATGTGGGCTGGCTCGCAGCGCTCCCAGCCAAATTGATAGAGCCCTAGGTCAATAAACTTTTCATTGGGAAAGATGGAAAATAAAATATCGTGCATGATTTGCCTCATTTCTGCAAGGTGAATTTTATACACCTTAATCTGTATAGGAAACTGCTCATAATGTGGTGCTATGCCAACAAGAATTACGAAGTAATTCTTGCAGGGGAATGCGCTGGCATTCCCTTTGTTCAGTGAAAATTTACTTATAGTTTCTTAAATATTAATATATACCATAATGCAAGGTGAATGCAACTTTAAATTAAAAAAAGAGCATTATGGTATAAAAGTGAAATTATGCAGATATTTTATGTCGCAAATTGATATGTTATAATGGTTTTACTTAAAACATATATGTTTTCTGGAAAGGAGAGATGTATAAATGCTAAAAGGAAGCAAGGTGATTCTTTTTACGGCCCTACTGCTGCTGGGATGTTTCTCCGTAGTAGGATGTGGGAAAGAGAAAGAGAGCAAGAAAACGAAAATCGAATTGGTACATTATAAGCCGGAGGCGGTAAGTTATTTTGAGGAGGTGGAAAAGAAGTTCAATGAGAGCCACAAGGATATTGAACTGAAGATTTCTTCTCCCAACGATGCGATGACGGTTTTGAAAACTCGCTTTATCCGGGAGGACAATCCGGATATCATTGGCATCGGCGGAGAGTTTAACTTCTCTAATTTTATTGATGCGGGCATGCTGATGGACATTTCGGATTTTGATGGATTAAAGGATATTAAGCAGAAGTATTTGGATATTAATGAGAACCTAAAGTTCGTGCCCACCAAGGGAACCTATGGGGTGCCATATATGGCTAATGCGGCGGGGATTTTATACAACAAGGATATGTTTCAGGAGAATGGCTGGCAGATTCCGGAGACATGGGATGAATTGCTCGCCTTGTGCGAGAAGATTAAGAAGGTAGGAAAACTTCCATTTTATATGGGCTATAAGGATATCTGGAGCTGCCTTTCTCCTTGGAATAGCGCGGCATCTTCCCTAGCGGATGCCACGGTCTGCAAGGATGTGAATAAGGGGAAAACATCTTTTTCCAAAGAATATGTGACTGTGGCGGAGCAGATGAAGAAATTACTTTCCTATGGTCCGAAGGACTTTGTGGCATATTCCTACAACGATGCCTGCACGGCTTTTGCCAGAGGGGAATCTGCCATGTACATGATTGGAAGTTATGCAGTTCCCCAGATCAAATCGGTGAATCCGGATATGAATATTGATTCCTTTGTGTATCCGGCTTCAAACAATAAGGAAGAGAATGTTTTGACATCCGGGGTTGACCTGCAGTTCTGCGTGATGAATGATTGTCCCAATAAAGAGGCGGCCTACGAGGTGCTCCGCTTTCTTTTGAAGGATGAGAATGTGCAGGCGTATATGGACAACCAGAATGCGGTTCCCTGCAAGGAGGGAGATTTTACACTGGCTCCCATGCTGGATGGTATGAAGGAGTATATTAAGGAGGAGAAGGTAACGGATTTCCAAGATCACTTCTATCCCTCGGAGATGGCGGTGGACGCTATGATTCAGACTTACCTGCTGGATGGGGACACGAAGAAATTCTTGAAAAAGTTTGATGAGACGTGGGTGAGATATAACCGGGATTTGATAGATAAGGTGAAGAAGTATGAGTCAGAGCATCAGAGTGAGGAGGGATGACGATGCAGGAGAATCAAAATGCCGCAGCGAGGACTGCGGGAAAGAAGACGAAATCGAAAATGAATGCAAAAAGCAGAACATTTCTGTTGATTACCATTCCCATCGTGGCATTATTTTTTGCCTTTAACACGCTGCCTCTGATTCAGGGCGTGGTGTACAGTTTCACGAATTTCCGAGGATACGGAAATTATGATTTCGTGGGGCTTAGAAATTATATTGACTTGTTCCAAGATAGCAGGGTGGGAGGTTCTTATATCTTTACCTTTAAGCTGGCGGTTGTCACTACGATTATCGTGAATGTGATTAGCCTTCTGCTGGCAATGGCGTTAAATAGCAGGATTAAGTTCAAAAGTACCCTGCGGGGCATGTATTTTCTGCCGAATGTATTGGGAGGATTGGTAGTGGGATATATCTTTAACTACTTCTTTACTTATATTCTTCCGGAACTGGCTAAGATGATGGGCTTTCAGGGAAATAGCATGCTGGCAGATTCCAAAACTGCCTGGCTGGCCATTGCCTTGGTCTGCGCATGGCAGTCCATCGCAATGAATACGATTATCTACATATCGGGGCTGCAGACAGTGCCGGTGGATATCTATGAGGCGGGTTCGCTGGACGGGGCGACGGGCTGGATGAAGTTCCGCCATCTGACATTTCCCCTGATTCTGCCATTTTTCACCATCAACTTGGTTCTCTGCATGAAGAATTTCCTGATGGTGTTCGATCAGATTATGTCATTGACCAAGGGTGGCCCGGCACAGAGTACGGAATCCATCTCCTATCTGATCTATAATAATGGTATGAGCGGCGGGCAGTTTGGATTCCAGAGTGCCAATGCGGTATTGTTCTTCGTAGTGATTGTGGTGGTTTCTGTATTGCAGATGAGATTTTTAGGGAAGAAGGAGGAGCAGCTATGAAAGAAGGAAAGAAGAATATTGGTTTGACAATCCTATTGATTTTGGGGCTGGTAACGATTCTATTTCCCCTATATATGACAGTGGTGATAGCCTTCAAGCAGCCCTCGGAGATGACGAATAGCATTCGGGGAATCTTATCCCTTCCTGCCCACTGGAGTTTGGATAATTTCAAGGAGGCCATGCGGGTGACGGATTTTTGGCGTTCCCTAGGCAACAGCCTGTTTATCACGCTGGCCACCATTGCTCTGTCCATCCTAGTGCATTCCCTGATTGGCTATGTGCTGGGACGCAGCAAGGCGAAGAATAAATATTACAATGGCATTTACCTGTATCTGGTAAGCGGCATGTTCGTACCCTTCGCAATTCTAATGATGCCTCTGGTAAAGCAGACGGCCCATATGGGTCTGGCCAATGAGATTGGCGTGATTCTGTGCTATACGGTGTTCTTTATGCCTATGAATACCATGCTGTACTCTGGATATCTGAGCAACCTTCCCTTGGCGCTGGAGGAGGCGGCCTGCGTGGACGGGGCCAGTACATGGAAGACATACTGGAAGATTATTTTCCCGAATATGCGGCCCATGCATGCAACGGTGGCGATCCTCACGGCTCTGGGCACATGGAATGATGTGATGACGCCGCTGGTAATCATGTCAGGCGACAAGAATACCCTGCCTCTGGCTCAGTTGAATTTCCAGACTCAGTTCGGCACCAATTACAATCTGGCGTTTGCTTCTTACCTGCTGGCATTGCTTCCGATTGTGATCTTCTATATTATCTGCCAAAAGCAGATTATTGCCGGCGTGGCAAATGGGGCAGTGAAGTAAAGTAGTAGAGGAGAGTTGATATGGCGATTGTATTTGACGAGGAGAGGCAGATATTTTCCCTGCACACGAAAAATACCACCTATCAGATGAAGGTGGATAGATATCAATATCTATTGCATTTGTATTATGGGAAAAAGACAGCTGCATCCATGGATTATATGATTACTTATTTTGACCGGGGTTTTTCTGGCAACCCCTATGATGCAGGGGCAGACCGCACGTATTCTCTGGATGCGTTGCCCCAAGAGTTTCCGGTGCTGGGCACCGGGGACTACCGCAATGCGGCGTTGAAGGTTCGGGAGGAGAATGGCTGCTATGGCTGTGATTTGCGCTATCGCAGACATGAGATCAAGGAGGGGAAATACAAAATTCCGGGGTTGCCGTCTGCCCATTCATCCAAGGGGCAGACATTGGAAATCACTCTGGGAGATGAGCGGCTTGGCTTGGAGGTTACGCTGCTGTATGGCGTGATGGAGGATTGCGATATCATTGCCAGAAGCGTGCGTGTTGAGAATCATGGGAAGGAAAAATTGTATTTGGAGAAGATTTCCAGCGCCTGCTTGGACTTTCTCTATGGTCAGTACGACTTGCTTACTTTTTATGGAAGGCATGCCATGGAACGGAACCTGCAGCGGATAAGGGTCTCCCATGGCAGGCAGTGTGTTGGCAGCATTAGGGGAAGTTCCAGCCACCAGTACAATCCCTTTGTGATCTTAGCCGGGCCGGATGCCACGGAGCGCATGGGGGAGTGTTATGGCTTTTCTTTTGTGTATAGTGGGAATTTTGCTGGCGAGGTGGAGATGGATCAGTTTGACCAGACCCGATTTGTGATGGGGCTTTCCGAGGGGCAGTTTTCCTATCCTCTGGAAGAGGGGGAGAGTTTCTATGCGCCAGAGGTTCTGCTCTCCTATTCGGCAGAGGGACTGGGGAGATTATCCAATCAGTTCCATCAGTGCGTCAGAGAGCATATCTGTCGGGGAAAATACAAAGACAAAGTGCGGCCGGTATTGGTAAATAGTTGGGAGGCTTGCTATTTTGATTTTGACGGCGATGCTATTGTGAAATTGGCGGAGCAGGCGGCGGAACTGGGCATGGAATTGGTGGTGTTAGACGATGGATGGTTTGGCCGCAGGAATGATGACAATACTTCTCTGGGAGACTGGGAGGTCAATGAAGATAAATTGGGCTGTTCCTTAGGGGAATTGTCCCGGCGCATTCATGAGAAGGGGACGGCGTTCGGAATTTGGATTGAGCCGGAAATGGTTTCTGAGGACAGTAACCTTTACCGGGAGCACCCGGAATGGGCGATGCAGATTCCCAATAAAGATCCGGTGAGGGCTAGAAATCAGCTGGTGCTGGATTTCGCAAACCCAGAGGTTGTGCATTATATTTTTGATAGAATATCCGCTGTTTTGCATCAAGGGGATATCAATTACGTAAAGTGGGATATGAATAGGAACCTTGCCGACGTGTTTTCTGGAAATGTGAAGGAGCAGGGGAAGGTGTTGTATGATTATATGCTGGGGGTTTATCGGCTCCTTGACCAACTCACGGCAGAATTTCCTGACATTTTGTGGGAAGGCTGTGCCGGTGGCGGAGGGAGATTTGATATGGGCATGTTGTATTACACGCCGCAGATATGGTGTAGTGACAATACAGATGCCATTGACCGAATCCGCATTCAGTACGGCACGTCCTTCGGCTATCCCCTGTCTGCCATAGGCTCCCATGTGTCCGCTGTCCCCAATCATCAGACGGGGAGGGTGACGGACATTGCCACTAGGGGCGTGACTGCTATGACAGGAGCCTTTGGATATGAGCTGGATTTGGGTAAGCTGGGGGAAGATGAGAAGGAGAAAATCAAAGAGCAGATTGCATCATACCACAGGCTGGCGCCTCTGATTCAGCGAGGGGATTATTATCGCATCAGCAATCCCTACGAGGAGGAATATGGCGCTTGGATGGTGGTGGATCAAGAGAAAAGTAGTGCTTTGCTTAGCGTGGTTCTGCTGAATATCCATGGGAATATGCCCGTCATTTATGTGAGGCTGGATGGCCTTGACGAGGAGATGGAGTACAGGGATGTCGATACGGGAAAGGTGTATTCCGGGGCGGCGCTGATGAGGGCGGGCATGCCGATACCTTTGGGGCTTGGGGATTACCAGGCTTTCCAGATTATGTTTGAAGCGGTGGAGTAGGGAGTTCTGAAAGGCCCCTGCCGGCTGTGGCCGGCAGGGGCCAATGTTGTCAGTGGGGAAGGCGGCGTCACTTCTCTTTTGGAGCATCAGCATATTTTTCATAGATTTTCTTATAGATATTTTGGAAGCGCGCAATATCTTCTTCCGCAATATCGCAATAAAAACTATATTTTTCTCCCCCCACATAGACCACGTTGCCTCCTCCCAGATTGGTGAGGAGGAAGTTATACATTAATCCCTTCTCGTCATGGATATCCAGAGAGGTCCATGCGCCAAATAGCATTTCTTCGCCGTTTTTCGGCATGGGCGGGCGAGTCATTTTGTTTGGAGACAATCTGGATATGATGCCCTTCAGGTCTTTCAGCAATTTATGATCAGAAGTAAAAAATTCTACGTCTTGCACGAAACTTGATATTTTTGTGGCATCCTGATAGTGGAGTGCCTCCATGGTTTCAGGCCGAGAATCATCAGTAACGGGGGAGTCATCCTCCTCCGGATCAATTGGAACTGTGGGAGAGGGACTGGCAGAGGTGACTGCCCCTTTTGGCCTATCCCTATGAGCCCGGTTATTTTTGGCATATTGATAGATTCCTGCAGCTAATCCAATCAGTAGGATGGCAGATAGTGCCAGTAGGAATTTTTTCTTCATATAGATCTCCATTCTGAAGCGTGTGGGATGGTACAGTGCAAAACTTTAATTTGAATTAAACTAACATTCCCCGCCAAAATCCTTATTTTATGCAATTCATCAAACCCATTACATCATTAAATCAACTGTTTTCCCTTGTTTTTGTCCTCATAAGACTGAAACAAGGGAAAATTTTTAATTACCGCCCATCACCTTATCCAAAAGCCTTGCGGAAGTCCGTTTTGCCTCCCTTGTGGCATGGGCATAAACATTCATTGTGGTACTTACATCAGAGTGTCCCAGAAGT
>CASGVX010000058.1 GCA_949346185.1 uncultured Lachnospiraceae bacterium | reverse complement strand
AGCAGCTTCGAGAGTTCCGGGTCAGTCCTCCGCCACCAGATACACCGCATGCCTCCCCGTCACGAGGGAAACCTTTCCTGTAATGACGCTGCTATTCCTCTGAAATTCCAAGGAACCGATACGATGTTCCGATTCCGTTCCATCAATGCACACATGCAATGTCCCATGGCATCCTCTGGGCATCACCTTCGCCATAAAGCACATGGCATCTCCGGTATAATCCTCTCCAAAATCAAAATATTTCCACCCCATCACGCAGCCCTTTATCACATTGGTGATGATGCGGGCAAAGGCATCCAGTTCCGTAATGATGGCGCCGCCCTTCAATACACAGGCACTGTCTGCCAAAGTGATTTCATAGGGATTCAAAGACTCCTCAAAACCAAGGGAAGTCATTTCCACCTGAGGTATGGTTCCATCGGGCAATATCTCAATCCGCTCCACGCATCCCCTTCTGGACATGCAAGTGCCATTGGTCATGCGGTGATAGAAGATGTACCACTGCCCGCCAATCTCACAAATCGAGCCATGATTATTCCCTCCCGGATAATCCACCCCATTGTCCACGATCACGCCCCGGTACGCAAAAGGCCCTGTGGGACTGTCCGAAGTGGCGTAGGCAAGCCTACTGCCCACCTTGGGCGAATAAATGAGATAATAGGTATCTCCCACCTTTCTGGGAGAACATGCCTCGAAGAAATGATGCTCCCCCTCCCCCATGGGAATCACATCCAGCTGATAGGTGCCATCCAGCACCTCGTACATATTTTCCCCATTGATCTCACACATATAACTGCGCTCAAAACCACAGTATATATATGCTCTCCCATCATCATCCACCAGCACGCCGGGATCAATGAACGTCCCCTTGTCATAGTGGTCAGGAATATCATACTTGTAGCGGGAAATCAGTTGAAAGGGACCCTCCGGCCGATTACTTACCGCCACGCACCCTTTGGCGTTCACCACATAGGCATAGAGGTAATACTTCCCATCCTTCTCCACCACATCCGGGGCGTAAAGTTCATGGTCGCTCCAGTCCACATCTGCCAGCCGCATCTCTCCCGTATCGTGAACGCTGGAATCTTCCTTTTTCTTTCCCCAGTTCTCCCCCTTGGCGGGCATGGAGCGAAAAGCATCCCCATGGCACACCCACTGGCCGGGATTGGATACCGGCGCAGACCACACCTTTAACTTAAAATCACAGAAAGAATCACAGTCCACCCTGTCATGGGAACCGTACACATACACCCGATCCCCGAACACCCTCGGTTCTCCGTCCGGCACATACTCCCAAGATGGTAAATACGGATTTGCCATAGCAAAGACCTCCTAAATCCACTTTCTATCTATCAGTAAATAACTATACTTCTATTACATTACCAATCTCGCTGTCCAATCGCATCCTCCACATCAATCCCCACATCGAACCATTGCAATATATACTCCACCGTCTCGCCTATGCTGTCCCTTGCAACGGTTTCAATCTCGCTGTCGTGCTCCTCGAACTCTTGCTGCAAGTCATTGATTGCCTCTGTCATTTCATCAAATTTATCCTGAATCTTCTCTAAGTCCCTTTCCCCTGCTTCCAAAAAATGAATCACGACCTGCACCTGATCCTTTACCTTGTCCACCAAAAAATCAGGAAAATATCCATCATCGTACATATCCTCCAGCAACTTGTAGTCTGCATCAAATGTTTTCATTTTCCGTCTCCTTTTTCAACATAATCCTGTATCAAATGTTGGTTTTAGCATACCATTGCCATCACACTTTTGCAAGAATAATATCACTGCAAAATCATTGCTCTACTGAAAAATATCAACAAGTCAGTACGCTAGCGAAATATGATGCAGATGATATAGATCTAATTGTTCTTTTAGTTCCTCTCGATAATTACGGCTAATGGAAATAGAATCTCCACATGCCAATAAAACCACCTTGTCATGATACAGCAATTTTTTTAGATACTTGAGATTGACGACAGCAGAACGGGAAACAGGACAAAATCCAAATCCTCTCAATTCCCTAATCCAATTTTTTAAAGATTTTCTTGTAAGATGGGATATGCCATCCTTTGTATAAAACACCGTATATTTTTGTTCTGCCTGCAAATATACAATATCTCCACAAGAAACCACAATGTCTTTATTAATTTCAATCGGATGAATATCCATTTTTAAATATGCTGCATGTACAATACATTTTTTTATAGCCCCCTCTTTTGCTGGCTTGCCCAAAAATGAAAGGACATTTCGTCCAAAAGCCTCCATCATTTGTTCCTGATGGGCAGAGCAAAATACAATCAGAGTGGCAGGACTCATTCCCTCCAACCGTTCTTTCACTTCTATACCGCTGATTCCTTCCATATGAATATCTAGAAACACCAGATCAAGAGAAGTTAGTTGTGGTGATTGCAGCAGTTCCTCGCCTGACGAAAACATGAAAATATCTCGATATCCCAATTTACAACAATGCTTCTTTATATGCTCCCTCGCATCAGACTGATCGTCACATATTCCAATTTTCATAATGCCCCCCCTCTACTCTACCATTCACTTCATATCATCGCACTTCCAAACTTTGTCATCATCTTCTTCTCACGTATTATCATTCTGATCTCACGAAAATCTATCTATTTGATTATGATTAAGTATATAATCTTTCCAAAACATTGTCAACGTTCCGTTCGTCGCAAAAATCTGCCATTCGTCGCATTATGCTTGCAATGATCCATCTTTTGATATTATACTGAAAATAAATATTGCGGCAATATTTCATACAAAAGATACGGAGAAGAGGACGAAATTTCATTACCTTTCTGCGCCTCTGACAAAGCGCAGAAAAAACAAATGCATTCCATATGCATCATCTGATTTAAGTTCTATGATATCTAAGTGTAATTGATACAAAATGTTGATTATTAGGAACAGTTAGGAAAGTGAGAATGCGAAAATAAATTTTTCACACGCAGGATTTGTGCTTACGCAATGTGAAGAAACTTCGCTTTTAACTTGCGAACTGAGTAAGAATGGGGGATCGTTATGAAGAATAAGAGAACATCTAGCAAACTGCATTGTAGCAAAGTAATATTTCATCTATTGCTGCTGATTGGCGCACTGAGTTTTACCGCAGGGATGGCTCATGCCGCGAGCAAAGTCAAAACAGTCTATGATAAAGTTTCATGTTATGGCTCTCTCATAGACCAGTCCTCCTATTGCAGAAAAGAACTGGGAAGGAACTCGCAAGTCGTATACAGGACAACCGTAAATGGAAGCAAGCATACAAGATTTACTTTTAATGTAGGATACTACAATAAGCCGGGGCAACGATATGCACATGGCTATCTCTGAGTAAAAGATAAAACGAGGAAATACAGCCATAAACAATCAACTGATTTTGGCACTTATATTGATACCAAGGCAAAAGGTCCCGGGGAAATTGGCTCTTACTGCGAAGTGCGAGTCAAGGGAAAATTCGTAGCCAATGTAACCTTGGCCGGTTATTAATCACCATATCATATCAAAAGGTCTGCAGAGACGTTCCATAATTTGCTTAAGGGGGGGATTATGATGAGGTTAATACAAAAAGCGCGCATCCTATTATTGACGAGTTCGTTACTATTGACAGGATGCATTTCTACGAATCCAAGGGAAGATGCCTACACGGAGGAAGATGCCACCAGCGGCACGGCAATCAGCGAAGAGGAGATCGACTTGCGTTCCGTTCCTGTGGAAGTGACAGAGGAAGATTATCGACAATTCCAAGAAATACGGGAAGAGTTGAAGAACGTCATCTTAAACAAATCGGACTCCGGGAAATTATCCCAATTAATCGACAAACTTCCCAGAGATACCATTGGACCAAAAGACAGCGTGCCATGGTCAGATGGCTATTGCTATCTGTCATCCGTTCCGCTGATTCAATGGGACTGCCCCAACAATAACATATACGATATCAATTTGCTAGCATTTTCGAAGGATAAGTCAGAAATCTACAGCATGAATATTTCCCTTGCAGATGGCAAAATCGACTACGAATCCGGGGGATGCGAACAGATGATTCCCGATGTGCTGCAGCAACATCCCAAGCAGAAGTACGTGCTTCTCAGGGCAGATTTCTATACGCCTTTTATGATTGACCAAAAAAACCACGTATCTCTCAGCGAAGACCAAGTGACGATACCGGAACGCTTCTGCGACCAATTTGATTTTGAGCAGATGGGCGTCAGCTTTGAGGAGGCCACTGCGCCCAATGTCTGCATCAAAGTTGATATGGAAAATTAGCAAATATCGTTAGCCGGCAGATGCTATTTTCAGCAACTGCCGGCTATATAATGAATAGGGAGGGCACGGCTTTTGAAGTATAGTTTAAAATTGATTCGGGGAACCGGCAGGTTCTTTCTGGCTTTTTTAGGCATTCTGACGCTGGGGTTTTATTTTCTGAATGTTTTTTACTGCGAGTCCCTTCGGAATCACGATTACATTTCCTGCAATATTTTCTTTCGCATGTCAGGCAACGAGGACAGCACCCTAAGCAACAAACAATGGCAGGAAATCCTTCATTTATTCCAGAATAACATGGAACAAATCGAGGATGCGGCCTATATCACCCTTGCCATGAATGATGGGACGAGGAATGATACAGATTCTCCGGAAGATGATGATCCGGAAGAAGCCAGAAAGCACCTGATTACATCAAGGTATTTCTTTCAGGGAGCAAAGAATGCTTTTTCAGAGAAAACCTACCGCAATCACGAAAAGATTGTGGGAACTTATTGGGATATGCCCCACATGGATATTCATTCCATCACCTTCCAGACGAAGAAATGGGATGCGGAGCGCAACGAAATTCCCATCACGACGGCAGTGCATTATCATCTGCCCATTGACAGCATTTCCTTTTCCTGCGGAAATTTGAGCGGTGAGCGATTCCAGTCCATCACCAGTTCCCTGAAAAAGATTATATATAATTATCAGGACTGCAATATTGATTCCGTCAAGCAGGTGATCGCCCTAGAGGATGGAAAGAGAACCCTCTTTTTCTTTATAGTGGCAATGGCAGTCATCAACATGACCGCTATCTATCACTATATGATACGGAAGGAAAAGCGCATGGCGGCCATCCTTCGCATGTGCGGTTGCTCGGACAGGAAAATGCATGGAATCTTTTTTGGGGAGATTTTATTGCTGTACGGCATCAGCTTTGCCGTGGCCACATTACTATATTGCGCAACCTACCGATTCCTCTACCGCTGGGGAATCGTCAGCCTGCGCCAGTTTCCAGACTTTCATTATATCGGAAGTTCCGGGGTGATTTGCGGCATCGTGCTGACGGTGCTGTTTTTCGCCACCACCTGGTCTGTGATCCACCATACTGTGGCAGATTTATATACAGAGGGGAGTGATTAGATGATACGTATCTTATTCCGACGATTTACCATCATACATTTTTTCTTTCTGGCAGAATTGGTGTTAACCATGCTGCTGAATGTCATTTTGGGAAATGTCTATCGGGACAGCATGAAGGATTACGTGCGGCTTGACGAATTTAAGCATCAAGGCATTTATTTTTCCACGTTCTCGGACAATAACATGAATGGTTCATTTCGCCAGATTAGGAAACAGATTGAAGCCCTCCCTTCCTTTGAGGGATGGAGCAACACAACGTTATCCAGCACAATCACTGCAGAATCAAATGATTCATCAGACATGGCAACGAATACCACTGCAGATGACGCAAATCACAATGCGGACGAGACAGCGTCAGATAATCCAAATGACAGCCCGGACGAGACAGCGTCAGATAATCCAAATGACAGCCCGGACGAGACAGCGTCAGATAATCCAAATGACAGTCCGGACGAGACAGTGCCGAAGGATATCATTATCAGCATAGACAAACTGAGCAGCCAGCTATTCCCAATGGAAGCAATTCGCGGGAAATGGTTTGCGGAAAAGACCTCCGCTCCGAGGGAATGCATCCCCTGCGTGATGGTGGATAATCCCCTGAGAGACTGCGATGTGGGAGATACCTTGGAAATGGATGGAAAGAAGTTCTATGTCACGGGAATCATCTCGTCTGATCTGAGCTATTTTGATATCATGGGCGAATATGGCAATTCAGACAAAATGGTGCTAAGCGATTTTGTCAATACACCACTGCCCCAAAATTACCGAACCGTTCTATGTTCCGGGGCTTTGCCGGAGAAATATCCTGACCAGACCAGCGTCATAGCCTATTTCCACCCGGATGCCCCCCAAGGGGAATTGGCGAAAGCAAAAGAAATACTAGATACCCAGGGAGTGACGGAAACCTTCGAGGAAATGAAGGAGGCGACATACCGGCAATGCTATCAGGAGGTAATGCAGTATTTCCCTTTTGCGATGATTTTTGCCGTGATATCCGTTCTGTCAATTCTTGCCATCACGATTATTGACAGCAGATATATCCTGCATTGCTATGGGATTTACGCCATCTGCGGCTGCCGTTTTAGAACCATTCTGGGAAGGTATTTCCGCACGATCCTTTTGCTTGCCCTGCTCGCCATGGCTCTCGTCTACCTCTTCATCTGGGGAATCACAGCCAACGCATCCCTGTATGACTTCTTCCAATCCAGGGGCTTGGAAAGCCTGCACTATATCAGGGAGGGTGCCATCACCCCCGCCGATCTTTTGGGCAGCGGGGCGCTGTGCATCGCTTATGCCGGAATTGCGGGACTAGTCCTCCTCGCCATCAAGGGCAGGAATGGCATCTTGGACTGCATGAAATTCCGCAGCTAGCGGAACAACCATACAGCTTTTACGCAAGATAGGACCGCAGAAAGCGGCATATGGGGTTCATCATAGATCCATGATAAAAAAAACGCATGACATAGAAGGGAGCATCTGCATGAGCAAGAAGAAGAAAATCATTATCGGAATCTCTGCGGCAATACTGGGCATCGCAGTGGCACTATACTTTTTCATAGGCCGCAGGCAGCAGCGATACGGCAAATTAAACGAATGGAAAGATGCCAAAATATTTGTGGAATTTGCCAACGCAAACCGCAACTCTCTGGTAGTCTTCTTTCCGCTAAAGGACGAGGTTACCATTCCCGGAACCTTCGAGCTGGAGAAGAAATCTTCCAGCGGATCATGGAACGCCGTGCGGGAAAACCATTCTAGCGATATAGATGATTTGGAGTATAATATGGTATCGAAGGAATCCATCTATGATGCCAGCGACGAGCAATCCAAGCGTCACGAGAAATATCGGGATATTGGATACGGAACGCAGGTATTTGAGTTTATCGACAGATATGATTCTCTGGAGAAAGGAACCTATCGGGTCATCTTCCCTGTGAAGAAGGGACGCAAACGATATGATATGTCAGCAGAATTTACCATCGACAGAACCTATGAGTATACTGCCGAGCCGGAAGACTATGACTATAAGGCAATGACTTCATCCTACCTAGAGCTAATCCCCGAATACGAGGCTTGCCTAACATCCGGAAAATACGTGACATACGGCGATTTCCTTCCGGGATTCCAGAATCACATATTTTCCAGAGATCTGTATGAACATCTCTCCGGCATCCAACTTTCCATGAAGGGACAAAAAAAATCTTTGGAGCAGAAAGACCTCAAGAAATTTTATGAGTATCTGGCATCTGCCATTTTGTCCCGGCAAGGCAAGAGCATATACGGAAGCACGTTGTTTTGCAATCAGGACAATTTGTCCTACCATCCTCTGCGAAGCGGCCAGAAGGACGAGGCATCAAAGGAGGAGATTACCCTCTCCCTTGCCTTTGACTACGATGGGGAGGAGAAGCAGATTACTTGCAAGATGGATGGACACCGCATGAAGGTGGAGACGAGGGACTTCTATTTGGATGAGAAAAGTTCCCCCTTCCCCTTGAGCGATCCGGAATTGACCACAAAAGACATGGAAGGCCAGGGCATTTTTGCAGATTTCTATGTGTATAACGATCTCTATGGAAAAACACTGGAAATCCTTGAAAAATAATCCATGCGCAGACATGCGATAAATCATGGCTATTCCCAGTGATAACGAATGGCAGCAAGAATGAAGCAATCCGATACATTAATACATTGCGAGGTGAATAATCAATGGTAGTATTAAAAGATATTGTAAAAACATATCATCCGGGACAGTCCAACGCATTTGAGGCGTTGCGAGGAGCATCCCTAGAAATCCAAGCGGGGGAAATGGTGGCAATCATGGGGACATCCGGCGCAGGAAAATCCACTCTGTTACATATTCTGGCATGCATCGACCGATACGATGCCGGAGAATATTTGCTAGACGGAACATTGCTGGATGATTTTTCCGAAAAGAAGCTGGCAGAACTTAGAAATGAAAAAATCGGCATGGTGATGCAGGATTTTGCCCTAATTGAGAATTTCTCCGTTTTGGAAAATGTCTCAATCCCCTTAGATTTTTCCAAAAAGAGACTAAGAGGCAAGGAAAAGGTTGCCCTGGTAAGACAGGCAGTATCATCCACCGGGATCAAAGACCAAATGCACAAAAAGGTAAAGGAACTATCCGGCGGGCAGAAACAGCGGGCGGCCATCGCTAGGGCAATCATCAATAACCCATCCCTCATTCTTGCGGATGAGCCCACAGGAACGTATGGATTATTACAATAAGAAAGGAAGGGCATTTCAGCAGGAGATAGAGAAAAGGTTGCTTAATTTATAACGAAAGAAGCGGGCGCATGGACATACGTTTTGGACTGGAAGAGTATTATGGCGGTCTGCACTGTGGCGAGGGCATGGAGGTTATGCTTGATGGTAACTGGATTCCTACAAGGATAGAGATGAGCATTGGTGGTAAATGGTATCTGGTCGGAGTGGATGCGGATTCTTTGATTGGATTGCCAGTAAGAGTTTAATAAGTTGTTTTGTTTGTCGGGGAGTTCCTTTATCAGAGGAGCTGCCCTATTTTTATGCCAGTTTTGGCGAGGAGGTGTTCCTTATGAAGTGTCTATGGCACTATGAGTGGGTAAAGCTGCCCCGTAACATTGTCCCGGAGGGCAAAGGGGTACTGGGCGACTGGGCAAGGCTGGCATCCCGTTCGGCATTTCGGAAGGGGACATCCCTGTACTGTGGCTATACCAATACTGTGATTCCGGGGATGTGGGATGGCGGTGTAGTTGGTCTCAAAAGCATTCTGGGAACAAAAAGCCGGAAAAAGGCACTGGACACAGTGGAAAAACTGCAGCAGCTTGGATATGTCCGCTATGAGTTGGATCAGGCTACAAAGAAATTTACCTACCGGATTACCGACTGGGTTCGGAAATGTTCCGGAGCAGCCTGTATGAAAGGGACAGTATATACCACAGAGGGATATGGCTTTTTATGTATACCACGGAATATCACGGAACGGCTGGTAAAAGAACATTATATATTTGAGGAAGCAGACGCATGGCTGGATCTGTGGTGTCATACTGTGACGGAAGATCCAAACAATGTGTTTTCTTTTATGGCACCTGCAATCCAGTATGGAAAGTATGGCGCCATTTTAACTTTGGAAACCCTGGGACAGCGGTGGGGCTGGGAAAAGACAAAGGTATGGAGATTTTTTAAGAAGCACGGGGATGTCTTTGCTCTGTACCGTCTTTCCAGTTCTTATGGCTGTCTCATTTTTAATAAAAGGTATCCGGTGGATGCCGAGGTTTCACTTCCTGAACAGGAAGAAATTATGGAAACAGTGGGAAAGATACGGGAATTAAGTGCAGATGTGCCAAAGAAAGGCTCTGAACATGAACACCTGAGCCGGATGGTAGCATGGTACTCAAGGAAACTGACTTGTGATCTGGTGGATACTGAGAATGAGTCTGAGATTGAGGATGAGTCTGGGGAGAAATCCCGCGTTGCACATTCTGCCCCTATAATATACACGTATCTTTCTCTGTGTAAGAATTGTAATTATGACTGCCATAGAGTAAATATAGCTAAACTGGCAGTTCAGGACAGAAAGCAGATACGGGGTCCCTGCAGGGCAGTGGATCTGACTAAAATA
>CASGVX010000057.1 GCA_949346185.1 uncultured Lachnospiraceae bacterium | reverse complement strand
CCTCCTGCTTGAAGTTTTCCAACATCTCGCAGCCATATATCGTATGCTTCTTCATCTCCCGGAATTCGCTGTCTGTCAATTTCCCAGGCTTCAGCAGGATATTATCGGGAATGGCAATCTTTCCCAGATCATGCAGGGAAGACGCATTCACTATCAATTCCACCTGGTCTTGGGTGAGCTGGTATTCGGGATAAAATTTCATCAGATATGTAAGGATAATCTTGGTAAAATTCTTCACCCTCTTGATATGCTCCCCAGACTCTAAGCTACGAAATTCCACCACAGAACTCAGGGCATTCACCAAAAAATCATTGTTCTGCTGCAATTTCTTCTGGCTCTCCACCAACTGCCTCGTCCTCTTCTCCAGCTTCTGCTCTATATAGCGTCTGTGCTCATACAATTCCATGATATTCATGGCACGACGCATGACTACCTTTGGCTCGAAAGGCTTGTAGATAATATCCGAGGCACCATACTCATATGCCTTTACATCACTTTCCACCGTTGCCTCCCCGGTAATCATAATGACGGGAATCAAATCCATATATCCCTTTTCCGTCATCCACTCCATCACTTCCAGCCCGGTTTTCTTCGGCATAAGAAGGTCGAGGAACAGCACGGCGATATGATCCTTGTTCTCCTCTACCATGTCTATGGCTTGCTGGCCATCTGCCGCCTCCAGAATCTCAAACTGCTCCTCAAAGATAAATTTGAGCATATCCCGATTAATCTCTGCATCATCTGCAATCAATATTGTCTTTTCCAGCAAATCTTCCATATCTCTCATTCCTCTCGATATTTATTCTAGGCACGCATCCAATGCACAACTACTGTGCCGCATCTGATTCCTGCATCGCCTTAATGCCCTGCACCGTCTTCTCATAGTCTTCCCTCACCTGTCTCTCCAGTTCCGAGGTGTCCTGATTCTTCCCGCCCCGCAATGCCTCGGTCAAGGCAGCGCTGGACTCGCTCAACTTCACAAAACCCAAATTCTGGCACACGCCCTTAATGCTGTGGGCAGCGCGAAAGGCGGTCTCGTAATCCTCCTGCTGCATAGACTCCTGCAAGGTATCGTAACTGGCATCATCTAAAAATTTCACAGCAAACTTGAGAACCCGCTTATCATCCAGCAAACGCTTGATTACTTCCTCGTAACCACCACCCATCATATCATAGCAATCTTTTACCGTCATTCTCATCTCTCCTTTTTTACGCCAAATGTTATCTATGGAAAATTATACTATCTCACCCGAAAAATTGCAAGAAGAAAGAATCTCACTCTGGGAGAATGCATAGTTTTCTCTCAATTGCGCACAATAAATTACAAATGGAAGATTGGAACACGTTAAATGAGCAATGACGAATTGCATCGTTGCTATTCACTATGCAGAAATGAGGAAAATCTATGAATAAGCAGACTAGAGAATTATTGCAAGAATGCAGCTCCGGCTGTAAGATGGCTATCAGGAGCATTGACCAAATCACAGAATATGCCAGAGAAGAGAGCCTGGAGTTAATCTTGAATCGCTATCGGAAGGAACATGAAAATCTACAGGAAGAAATCATCCGCCTCCTGGCAGCCGATGGGATTACCCCGGATGAACCTGGCACGATGGCAACCGCAATGGCATGGACAAATATAGAATTAAAGATGCTTATGGAAGCCGACAGCCACCAAATTGCCAAGGTGATGATGGATGGATGCAATATGGGCATACAGTCTGTCAGCGAATACAAAAACAAATACACGGAAGCTTCCGATGAAAGCATCTCCATTGCAAACAGGCTGGTAAGTATCGAAGAGCGGTTTATGGAAGAATTGCGGGGATATATGTAGCAGTAATCGCTGCTGGATGCGAATAGCAGCATGTGGCATCGTGCAAGCCTTTGAAGCAAAGCAGACAAATCCATGCAACACGAAATGAAGCACAGAAAACGAAAAGCCCTTGTAAAACAAGGGCTTTTGCCATCGGGGTAACAAGATTCGAACTTGCGGCCTCTTCGTCCCGAACGAAGCGCTCTACCAAACTGAGCCATACCCCGGACGCAATATCTATTGTATATCGAATCTTAAAAAATTTCAAGCCTTAATTTAAAATAATTCTAAATTGGTGTTACTATTCACGGTCATTTCTAGAAAAAGAGCGCAACGGGGCTATCTCAGGAAGGGATGAATGTCTGTAAATCGTAACAATTACGCATCCTGTTTCAACAACATCGTCATCTTATCCACCATCTCGTTGATGGCTCCCGCCTGCAATGCCACATTCGTTGTATCATTGGCATTTCCCTCCGCCATGGCATTGATCGAATCGAACTGCTGGTTCTCGTTTCTAATGCTCTCCGCAATATCTTGATTGATAGACACCGTCCTTTTGATCACCTCTGACTGCTTGCTATGCGCCTCTCCCATTGTCTCGATCGCACTAACAGAAATATCCAGCAACTCTTTCATATCCTGCATGCACTGGAACACATTAGCAAAATATTCGTTCTGGGTATCCATCTTCGCAGAATTTTCCTCTACCTGCGCAGTAATTTCCCTGACATTCTGCTGCACCCGCTCAATTACCAGCTGAACCACTTTTAGGGATTCCTGAGTACTGTTTGCAAGTTTTCCTACCTCCGTGGCCACAACTGAAAATCCCTTTCCTGCTTCCCCGGCTCTCGCCGCCTCAATTGATGCATTGAGGGCAAGCAGATTGGTGGAATCCGAAATATCGCTGATTAGGTTTAAGGTGACGCCGATTTCCTGCACAGCCTCTGACAATCTCTGGGTAATTTCATTCGTCACTTTCATGGACTCTGATGCCTCCCCATTGATTGCATGCAAGTCATTCAAAAACTTTTCATTTTCATTGGATTTTTCAAGCAAATCCCTAGAAGCCGCCTCGACTTTCTCCACATTGTCATCTACAACGCTTTCCCACTGGCTCAGTTCCCCCAGATTGCTCATGCTCTCATCCGTTTTCGAACTTAGAATGCTGCTGCTCTCAACCAATTGCTGGCTGGTAGCGGCAAGTTCTTCCGCCGATGCGCTCTCATTGTCAGAAACGGAAGACAGCGCCGCCCCCGCATTGAATAAGTCATCCGACAACGCCTGAACCTCATCAAGGACATTTTTCAAATCCTTTTCTTTTTTTTCTACCATACCAAAGAGCGTGGTGACGCGGTAGCAAATAAAGCAGCATGCCGCAAGCAGCACCGTGTACACAACCGCCGTAAAAAACCAGCCGATGGCAGTGTGAAGCTTTAAGAAGCCCGCAGGAAATGCAATCATCATCGCCGTATTAACAACGACTGTAACGATATAGCTTGTACGAATTAATTTCTGATCATAAAACGGCACCAGCAAAAGCGTTGCCACAAAATAATAATGGGTGATGCACACATAGCCACCGCTGTCTTCAGTACAGGAAACCGCCGCAGTAATCGCCCCTATGATCGGCGGAATGCATGCATAGACATATTTCGCCTTGCCACCCAGTTTTTTCTCAAGCAATTTCGTTATGATGGCAAATAGACCTGACAGCAAGAAAACGCACTCCCTCACGCCGCCATTTAAGAAGAGCATAACAAACGCCCAGCCAGAAATTGCAACAGCCAAAATATAAATAAATAAAATATTATTGATCAGTTTTTCCTCCTTCTTCATTGAATGCATTTCCATCATTTCATCCTCCTGATAATTTCATCCTTGAATCTTCATTTATCGAAGATATCGTATCATCCTTGTGCAATTTTGTCAAATCCGCACGATTTTACTTGATAAAATTGTGGAATATTCCTATGTATTTCATCTTCAAACTTCCAGATGCTTCCTCCAGTCTCGAATAATAGCCTCGCAAATCTCCACTTCCACATCTTCCACCGCTTCTTTCATCTGCTGGAAATACTTCTCCTCCTTCTCCGTCAGAGAAATCACCTCCAGTTTCGCCACGACCCCATCCATGGCATCCATATCCAAATCGTCTATAGCATCCTGCATCTCCTGCAAATGCCCTCTGACCAAGCCGGCATCATAACCAGCCTTGGGCTCCCTCTGAGAATCCGGGGCATCCAGATACTTTGCCAGAATAGGCTCATATGCCAGATATTTCTCTAACAGTTCCTCATGGTGGGCGAAGAGGAAGCCCATACGTTCCTCCTTGCCCGCCTTCTCCATCTCCGCAGCCAATTCCGAGAGTTCCACGGCTCCCACCTGCCTAGAGGCACTCTTTAGCGCATGCACTTCTATGGTATAATTCTTCCAGTCCCTCTCCTCCGCCTTCTTCTGAATCAGCTGGGCTTTCTTAGGAATGACCCTGGCATATTCCCGCAAAATCTGCCAGAACAACTTTTCGCTTCCCGCCAGCTGCAATGCCATAGAAACATCCAATTCCGGGATATCAATCTTTTCCACAAGGGAATTTAGTTCCTCCTTCTCCCCTTGCCCAATGGCTTCCTTTCCCTGAATCTTCTGAATCTTATCTGATGGAAGCCAATGCTTCACCTTTTCCACGATGACCTTGGACTCTATGGGTTTTGCAATAAAGTCATTCATGCCCTCCACTAGAAACATTGCCCGCATCTCCTCCATTACATTGGCAGTCAGGGCAATAATGGGGACATTGTCATATTCCTCATGAAACCGCCGGATAATATGGGTGGTCTCTATGCCATCCAGTTCTGGCATCATATGATCCATGAAAATGATATCATAATGTTTCCCGGCAATCATTTCAATGGCCGCCCTGCCGCTGGTAGCCTTGTCAATCTTCATCTGCAATGGGGCCAAAATCCCGGCGGCAACCGTGAGGTTCAATTCATTGTCATCCACAATCAAGATTTCTGCAGAAGGTGCGATAAACTCAAAATTGTGCTCTGCATCCTCCTCCGTGCTATATAACTCCTGATGGAGCAGAATTTTCGCCATATTCATGATATGCATGGGCTTATTGACTGCCAAAACATTCTCCAATTCAGGATTCACCTTTTCCTGAAAGCCAGTCATCAACACGCCCGTCATATCAGGATGGCTTGACAGGTACTCCCTCACTTTGCTGTTATAGCAGTCACTATCCACAAACAGGAACTCTGCCTTTTTTTCCTCAAGCAGCAGAAAATCCTTCTGGTCATAGAGCAGGACGGATTCCATCTGCAGCTGGCTAAGCATACTTTTGACGCTATTCAGGATATAAATATTTCCACACAGCACCCCTGCCGCACGGAAATCGCCGGGAGATGCCTCCACCGAAGGCGCTCCATTAATGACAAACTGGGGAATCTGAAAATAAAAGCAGCTTCCCTCCCCATATTGGCTCTCCACCCCAATCTCGCCATTCATCAGTACCACAAGCTGCTTAGAGATGGCAAGCCCCAGCCCCGTTCCCTCGATGTTTCGATTCCTCTTGCTGTCCACCTGCTGAAATGACTGAAATAACTTCCCCAAATCCTCCTTCTTGATTCCGATTCCCGTATCCCGCACAGATACTTTGAGCAGAATCTCCCGATCTGAGATTTTGTCAAAGCCTATGGTCAGTGAAACGCAGCCCTCCTTCGTAAACTTTACCGCATTGTTGGCCAGATTGATAATAATCTGCCGGATGCGCACGCTGTCCCCCATGAGCTGCTTGGGCATATTCGGATCCACATCCACCACAAATTCCAAGTCCTTGTCCCCAATCCTAGTCATAATCACGCTGGAAATATCCCTGACAATGGAAAGCGGTTCATATTCTCCCATGTTGATGTCCATTTTCCCTGACTCCATCTTTGAGAAATCAAGAATATCATTAATGATCGCCAAGAGCGTATTTCCAGAAGCCATAATCTGTTTGATATATTCCCTTGCCGCCGGGGGCAGTTCCTCCCGCAATGCCATCTCCGCCATGCCGATTACCGCATTCATAGGAGTGCGGATCTCATGGCTCATATTTGCCAGAAAATCAGACTTCATATGGGCTTCCTTCTCCAGCTCGTCACTGGTCCGCATGGTCACGTGCTGCTGGTATTCCACGCTGGAAAGCATATCTACGATATTATAGAGAAAGTTAGCAATATTCTCTATCCTATCCCTGGCAAGAATGGGGATATTCCTAGAAGCCTCCACATACTCCTCCGGATCGATTCCCAGTTCTTCCGCATAGGCCCTGACTTTTTCCTCCGAGATGGGTTCCGTCAGCACCTGCCCCCCCATAAAGCAACCCAGAAATTGCCCCTCCAGCATAATGGGCGTGGCAAAATCCGTCAGCCCCGCATGACAAGTATAAATCTCCGGCTTTCCATTTTTCATCGCAAGCTTCGCTCCATGCTCGTCACAATTCTGGCACCTCTTCAAGCCCTCCTCTGACTTCTTTGTCAATTCAGAGCAGAATGGGCAGTTGGAGACATGCTTTGTCACCGCCACGCCATTCTCGTCCGAGATGCCTGCAGATATGCCAAAACTTGCTGAAAAAGAATCCTGCAGCCGCTGAAGAATATCCATGTCAAACAATTCTGTCAAATGCAATTGTTCCATACTCGCTCCTCCATTTGTATCAATCCTGCCAACATGCGCCCATTACATAAGCATGCAAACGCCGAAATTCTGCTTTTTTCAGCAAATGCCGCAAATAGTGGCATCATAGTTTTTGATATCGCGAATCCTGTGCACGCTATCTGCACATAACGGAGTTGCGCAAGCAACTCTTAATATTTATATCAATACATAGCATTTATTATATCATAATATCCATGTGAAATCATAAGAAATGACAAAAATTCCGAACAATTTGGTTACAATATTGACATTTTCTTCCGTTAGGATTCAGAAATAGAAACCGTTGTTACTATTTACAGCAATTCGGCAGAGTGCTGTCTGCCATACCATATGTCAAATCTGACAGCACAGAAAAGAGGTTATTTTATATGAGCAAAAAATTTACAGCATGGCTCCTGACCTGGGGGCTGGTATTAACAGGCGCAGGGGCAGCACAGAGCTCCGTTGCCGCAGAACCCGTTCCATCTGTAGCCAGCGAAACGAACGATTCTGCTGGCACAGTAACTCCTTCGGATACGGTCGCCACCGGTCCTGCCATCGATGTTCCAACGGCGAAGCCATCCGCCTCGCCCACGACAGCACCATCTGCAGAACCCTCTGCAACACCTTCCACCACCCCCGGAATTGTGGACCCGCCTCAGACGCCGTCCATTTCTCTGGTAAAAGGCGGAAATAAGAGAATTAAAATCTATTGGGGTAAAATCTCCAATGCCATGGGCTACAAAATATATTACAGCACCAGCAAGACAGGTACCTATAGCCTGATCAAGACCATTAAGAGCAACGCAACTGTAAAATATGTAAAGACGGGTCTGACCCAGAATAAGACATATTATTTTAAAATGACTGCCTACACCAGCGAGAATAATATCGTGGCAGAGAGCGTATTCTCCAATATCGTCTCTGCAAAAACCGGTGCCATCGGCGCAACTTCCAAGACGGCGAAAACCTACTCCAGCAAGGCGAAATTCAAGAAATCCCCCGCCTACAAGAAGTATGCCGCCCTCAAAAAATACAGCACCTACAGCAAGTCATTCCCCATTCCGGGAATGATAACCACCAACGTGGGTGGATTTGCGGCTAAGAAAATGATTCCTCAGGGAATCTGCCAAGCTGGAGGATATTATTTGATTTCTGCCTATGACTATTATGAGCAGGATGAAACTGTCATTTACATCATGAACCTGTCCACCCACTCTTACATCACCACCCTAGTTCTTCCAAACAAGGCTCAGGCAAATGCTCTGGCATATGATGGAACCAATGTGTGGGTGTCCAAGGGCAACAATGTGGCATATTTTCCCTATTCCGTTATCACTTCCGCAGTGAATAGCGGATCCAGCTTCACTACCCTCAGCGATTACACCGGATATATGAAACTGGACGTAAAGCCCCAAGTGTTGGCATACAATGACGGAATCCTATGGGCAGCGGCAAATAAATCCGGCTCCTCCAGCAATATGTATGGCTATCAGGTCACCAAGAAAAACGGCATGTGCACGCTGACCCAAAAATACCGCATGGCAATCCCATCTAAGGTGCAGGGAATCACCTTCGACAAGGATGGCTATATGTACATGACCAGAAGCTACCGCCAATATTCTTCCCAGAGCGGCTATGTATCACAGATCCGCACCTACAAGCCAAATCTGGCTTCCCCCAGCAGCAAGGGTGGCGTGGGAAAAGGGTCAATTATTAATAAGAGAACGCTGCCTGCCATGGCCGAGGGAGTAACAACCTACGGAAGCTATGTATACATGCTGTACTCTGGCTGCAAATACACCAAATGCAATTACAAGGTAGACCGGGTGATTGCCACTAAGAGAACTCATCTACAATAGTAGAAAAACTTTGCAAATGCCATAGTTTTTTCCTATAAAGGTTAGGGTGTCAAAAGATCCATTTTCATTGCAGAGCAAATTTTTTCAAAATTGTGCCACAATATCTTGAGTCGATGCGGCGCATCGTTGATAGATATTGTGGTGCAAGGTTGGAGAAATTGGCCTGCAAGGGAAATTCAGACCTTTTGACACCCTAATCCTATAAAGCAAGAGAAAAGCCGTACCCCTGTAAATTGAGGTATGGCTTTTCTTAAATATTCCGGAGCACCTGCGCCTGACGCATGGATTCACCCAAGCAGAACCGACCGAGACAGCAGATATCACCACCTACCACATCAGCCACATGGAAAACAATGCAATCACGCTAGCTGTCCTCTTCCTCTGCACCTTTTTTAGTAATGGTCAATTTGCCATACTCGCACCGCACAACAACCGAGGTACCCCACTCAAAGCCCCACTTCTTCAACCATTTCCCTTTCAAAATAATCGCAGTCGTGGGCTTATTCTGACAATACTGCCCATAGACTTTTATTCTCCTAACTCTTTTTTTGTCATCCTGTTTGACAACGGTCAATTTATCGTTCTCGCAATATACAGCAATCGGCGTATCCTTTTCGAAGCCCCACTCTTTCAACCATGCTCCCTTCATTACAATAGCAGGCGGCCGATTCCTTTCCATTATCAAACCAACTACCTTGAAACTATGATTTACTCATTTAGTCTCCTCGTCAATATTGCAAATAACTGACTATATTCGTTTTTGCGAAGATATTCAGGCATAGTAAAATGTTTTATACTTATTGTTGCATATCCTCGGAATGATAAGTAAGTAATTAGTTATTTTCCTACTTATGCAAGTGTTTGATATCTCATATATAAACTAGCATGTAAATATATTATCAATATAAATACTAAAATGCTATTACGATTATTTTCACAACGTATATTTACGTAACGTATATTATCATTACGCATACTATCGTTCTGTTACATATCAATTTATTAGTTCATAATATTGATGAACACATTAATAATAAATTGCATTACTACGGAAACCAAATATGTTTGATATACAGATATTGCGCTTGCGACATATCGCACAACGTGAACATTCAGTTATACCTGCTACAGAAAGGCAAGGGGATTTTATGGCTGATTACAGTCCTCTTTGGAAAACCATGGAAAAGAAAGGGACATCCCAATATTACCTGATGAAAAAAGGCGGGATAGACAACAAGACAATATACAACATAAAAAGAAATGAGAACATAACCTTATTGACACTAGAACGGCTTTGTGTTGCTCTGGACTGCACACCTGACGAGGTGATTTCTTTTCATCCATAATATCTAGCAACAAATCATCAAGAAGAGATTTTTATCAATCATATGATTTCACATTGGACAAAAATATCGGGCCGGAAATCGTATTCAGATTCGGCCCATCAATTCTGCCTTAAGCATTCCTCTCCGCTTTCAGCCTATTTACTTCTTCAAGGGATAGCCCTGAAATATTCGCTATTTCTTCCAAAGCGTATTTTCTAGCAGCCAGCATGCGAAGCGCCGCCTCATTCATCCCTTCTTTTATCCCCTGCTTCATCCCCTGCTTCATCCCTTCCTGCAAGGATTCATTCCTCATATCTTCCATAATCCGGCACATCTCACTCACTCCCTTCGGATTTTCT
>CASGVX010000056.1 GCA_949346185.1 uncultured Lachnospiraceae bacterium | reverse complement strand
CCTATAGAGCAGTTGGTGATGGAGACGGATGCGCCCTACCTCACGCCGGAGCCTGACAGGGGAAAGCGGAATGACTCGCATTACCTTTGGGCGGTGGCGGAGGAGATTGCCTGCCTGAAGGGGATGGACAGGGAGGAAGTGATCCGCATTACTTGGGAGAACGGAAAGCGGATGTATGGAATATCATAGCGTGAGATGGAAAAAGCAGGGATATATAGAATGATGGCGCAGGCTGGAGAAAAGATGCATGGAGGACTAAGGCAGCAGGCTGGAAAAAGAATCTATGACAGCCCATGGAAGAAAGGATATTTATGGCTACATTGGGAATACCGCAGAACACAATAGAGGTGTTGCAAAAATACAAATTTCGATTTCAAAAAAAATATGGGCAGAATTTTCTCATTGATACCCATGTGCTGGATAAAATTATACGGGCGGCGAATATCAAGGAGGAGGATTTTGTATTGGAAATTGGCCCCGGCATTGGTACGATGACTCAATACCTCTGCGAACATGCAGGACATGTGATGGCGGTGGAAATTGATGCCAATCTGATTCCAATTCTTCAGGAAACCTTGGAGGCATATGATAATGTCATGGTGGTAAATGATGACATTTTAAAAATGGATATTGGGCAGATTGCAAGAGAGCGCAATGGTGGGAAGCCAATCAAAGTGGTGGCGAATCTTCCATATTATATTACCACGCCAATTATCATGGGACTGTTTGAAAGCCATGTGCCTTTGGAGAGCATTACTGTCATGGTGCAGAGGGAGGTGGCGGAGCGGATGCAGTCCGAGCCGGGGACGAAGGAATATGGGGCGTTATCTCTGGCTGTCCAGTATTATGCCCGGGCGGAGATCGTGGCCAATGTGCCCCCCAACTGCTTCATGCCCAGGCCCAATGTGGGGTCTGCGGTAATCCGCCTCACTCGTCATCGGGATAATCCAGTGAAGATTGCCGATGAGGGGTTTATGTTTCGCATCATTCGGGCATCCTTTAATCAGCGGAGGAAGACGCTGCAGAATGGCATAGGCAATGATGGGAGCCTGCCTGTGACGAAAGAACAGGCAGCTAAGGCGTTGGAGCGGATGGGCTTGCCTGCCACTATCCGGGGAGAGAAATTGTCATTGGAAGAATTTGCGGAATTGAGCAATATTCTCCTTCGTATGGAAGGCAGTCATGCATGAGGGATGATGCTCCCGGCGCAAAGGAGATTTGCGATAATGTATTTGCGGAAATACACAATTGCTTTATATGCAGATGAAATTAGAGGGCTGACGGAATAAAATAGCATGGATGAATTAGTAATGAGTATAGGAAAGAGGGAAGAGATGATGGATGTGAGAGAGCGAATTGCCAGACTGAGGGAAGAGATGAGGAATCAAGGGATTGATTTGTATTTTGTCCCCACCAATGATTTTCACAATTCGGAATATATCTGCGATCATTTTAAAACGAGGGAATATCTGTCCGGGTTCGATGGCTCGGCTGGAAATATGGTGATTACCCGGGAGGAAGCAGGGCTTTGGACGGACGGGAGATATTTTATTCAGGCAGAGCGACAGCTGCAGGGTACGGGGATCACTCTGTATAAATCAGGTATGGAGGGAGTTCCAGCTATCAATGATTATATCAGAGAAAAATTGCCGGAGGGGGGCGTGCTGGGTACGGACGGGGGCATGGTCTCTGAGGCTTGGGCCGAGGGAATGAGGCGAATGCTGGCAGAAAAAGGGGGAGCATTGGAACTTTCCTGTGATTTGGCGGGGCTGGTTTGGCGTGAACGCCCGGAACTTGTCTTTCATAGAGCATGGATTCTGTCGGAAGAATATGCGGGGGAGAGCCGGAAGAGCAAGTTGGAAAGGGTGCGGAAGTGGCTGAGGGAGAGAAATGGGCAGCAGATGCTCCTCACCTCTCTGGATGACATTGCCTGGCTTTTGAACATACGGGGAGAAGACATTCCATGCAATCCCGTGGTGCTGTCCTATCTGATTGTAGAGCGGGAACGCTGTATTCTTTTCGCAGGGAAGGGAGTTTTTTCTGATGAGGATAGGAAGGCTTTGGAGAGGGACGGAATTTCTTTTGCCTCTTATGAAGAGATATATTCTTTCGTGCGTAATTATCCACAAAAAGTTAATATCTTTGTGGATAAAAGGGAGGCAAACGCCGAAATTGTGGAAAACTTTTCTTCAGATTGCCATATTGTGGATATGTTGTGCCCCATTACCCTGTGGAAATCAATAAAAAATGCAGGGGAGATTGCGGGAGAACGGGAAGTGCATATCCGGGATGGCGTTGCAGTGACCAAATTGATTTACTGGCTGAAACGGAATGTGGATAAAATACCTATGACGGAAATCACCGTGGCTCAGAAATTGGAGGAATTTCGGAAACAGGGGGAAAATTATCTCGGGCCGTCTTTTGAGACCATTGCGGGATATGGGGAGCATGGCGCCATTGTGCATTATAGCGCAACGCCGGAGACGGATGCCAGGCTGTATCCAGAGGGATTTCTTCTGATAGATAGCGGGGGACAGTATCTGGGGGGGACTACGGATGTGACCAGAACCATTCTTCTGGGCGGGAAGGCTACCGATAACCAGAAGAAGCATTATACTGCAGTCCTTCGGGGGAATCTGAACCTCTGCGCTGCCAAATTCCTGCATGGATGTTCCGGCGTGTCCTTGGACTATGCCGCTAGGCAGCCCCTCTGGGATCTGGGACTGGATTATAATCACGGAACGGGCCATGGGGTGGGATGCCTTCTGAATGTGCACGAGGGCCCGAATGCCTTTCGCTATAAGATTGTCAATGGGCCGGGGAAGAATCCCGTCATGGAGGCGGGAATGATTACCTCGGACGAGCCGGGGCTATATTTGGAGGGAGAGTACGGCATTCGTCTGGAAAATCTAATCCTTTGTGTGGAAAGGGAGAAGAATCAGTTTGGTCGATTTATGGGGTTTGAACCGCTGACTTTCGTGCCCTTCGAGAGGGCGGCGATTGATGTGGAGCAGATGAGCCGGAGAGAGATTGACTTGCTGAATGAGTATCATGAGAGGGTATATGAGATGCTGAAGGATTATCTGGAGCCGGAGGAGAGAGAATGGCTGGCGGACGAGTGCAGTGGAATGTGAGAGGGAGAGACGCTGTGAGAAGGAATATACTGATTGTGGACGATGAGGAGGAACTGTCTGAGATTATATCTGACATGCTGGAGGAATATGGGTACGATGTGAGGGTGGCGAAGGATGGGGAGACTGCTTTCGATCTGTTATCGAAGCAGGCATTTCATTTGATTTTGCTGGATATCAATCTTCCAGACGGCACGGGGTTTGCTCTCTGCCAGGAATTGAGAAAGGGTTCTACTGTGCCGGTGATATTTGCCAGTGCGAGAACCAGTGAGACAGATCGGATTACGGGGTTTGATATTGGAGGGGATGATTATCTTCCAAAACCGTATTCTATGAAGGAACTTCTGTCCAGGGTGAATGCACTGATTCGCCGTACCTATGGGTTTCAGGAGGAAAAGCAGTTGTCCTTTGGTGACATTGCTGTAAATATGACGGCAAGGACGGTGAAAAAGGGAGAGGAAATACTCTCTCTATCATTGAAGGAATTTGATTTGCTTGCCTATCTGTGCGAACATAAAAATCAAGCCATCTCAAAGGAGAATCTCATTACGGGGGTCTGGGGGGCATTTACTATGGTGGAGCCTTCTACATTGACAGTACATATCCGCTGGCTCAGGGAGAAGATAGAAGAAAATCCTGCAAAGCCCCGTTATATCAAAACTATATTTAAGGTGGGATATATGTTGGAGGTAGCAGAATGAAGGGCAGACTGTTTGTTATGGTGATTCTTTTTTCAGCCGTTATCATGTTTGTTTCTGGGTTACTGTATTTTCAGATCGGAAAGCCGGATATGGGGGAAAGCAAATCTCAACAGGTTGTTGATGTCAACGAATTGGAGCAGTTGGCCAGGCAGGGGGATTTGGAGAAAATGGAGGAGAAGTCTGCCGCATTGCAGGAGAGTTTGCGCTCCGCAGAAGATAGTGCAGAGGGTGATGTATATTATCTGATACTAGGTGGTTTGTGCGTCCTATGTTTCTCTGTTATTTTTGTATATTTGTACGTTGCTGTTTTATGTCCTTTTGATAGAATGAAATCCTTTGCAGGGGAAGTTGCCCGGGGAAATTTAGACGTTCCCCTTCGGTATGAGCGGTCAAATTATTTTGGGGATTTTACTTGGGCATTTGACAGCATGCGGCGGGAGATTAACAAGGCCCGTGCTTGTGAAAGGGAAGCTATTGAAAATAATAAGACGGTAATCGCCACCCTGTCCCATGACATTAAGACGCCGATTGCGTCTATTCGCGTCTATGCGGAGGGACTGGAGGCGAATATGGACTGTTCTATGGAGAAACGGGAAAAGTATTTATCGGTCATTATGAAGAAGTGCGACGAGGTGGCGCGGCTTACGAATGATCTGTTTCTTCATTCTATTTCTGATTTGGATAAATTGAAAATCGAATTGAAAAAGATTGCGCTGGGAAATTTTCTGGAAAATGCTGTCAGAGAAATAGCGGCAGAGCGTGATGATGTGCGGCTGTCTCTGCCGGAGGAAGAGTTATTTGTCATGGCGGATGAAAACCGTCTATTGCAGGTCTGCGAAAATATTATTAATAATGCGAGGAAATATGCAAAAACTACTGTGGATGTTTCCCTAGAGGAAAGGGAAGAGGGGGCATGCATTGTCTTTCGGGATTATGGCGGAGGGATACCGGATGGGGATATCCCCTTTATTTTTGGAAAGTTTTATCGGGGGAAGAACTGCGGGGAAGAGCAGGGTTCCGGGTTGGGATTATACATCGTGAAATATATTGCTGATAATATGAAGGGCAGCGTGCTGCTGCAGAACAGGGGGGATGGGCTGGAAGTGAGTGTGATATTGCCATCCTTAAGGACTTCTTAATATCTTTTCTGATAGAATCCCTGTATCAACGAAGGTGTTAAATATGTACCTCGGCTGTATCATCGGTATCTGGCATAACTCTGCAGTCCGATGGAGAATCAGGTGACTGAATATCAATGATTCAGTACATGCTCATTAACAGAGCAATGATGCGGGAAGGGTGCCTATCAATGGAAAAGGAGCGTTGCGAATGAAGAAAAGTATCTTATCGGCGAGAAAGATTAGCAAAAGTTTTGCCCATAACGGGGGGCAGCTGCATATTCTCTCCCATGTGGATTTTGAATTGTATGAGAGGGATTTTACGGTGGTGATGGGAGCTTCCGGTTCAGGGAAATCTACGTTATTATATGCTTTGAGCGGGATGGACAGAGCAACGGCGGGACAGGTGCTGTATGAGGGGAGAAATCTTGTGGACATGAAGGAAAAGGAACTTGCAAGGCTTCGGTATCATGATTTTGGATTTGTCTTCCAACAGATGCATTTGATAAGCAATTTGTCCTTGTATGAAAATGTGGCGGTGTCAGGATATCTTAATAAGGAGAAGTCTGCCAATGAAGTTAATAAAAGAACGGAGGAATTATTAGAAAAGATGGGGTTGGATGGGATAAAGAGCCATCTTCCCTCTCAGGTGTCCGGGGGCGAGCAGCAGAGATGCGCTATCGCCAGGGCGGTGGTCAATTCGCCCAAGGTGCTTTTTGCAGATGAACCAACCGGGGCGCTAAACCGGCATAATTCTACGGAGGTGCTTAATCTATTGACGGAATTAAATCAGGGAGGGCAGAGTATTCTGATGGTGACACATGACCTGAAAGCAGCGCTCAGAGCCACGAGGATTCTGTATCTGGAAGATGGGAAGATTACGGGAGAACTGAATCTTTCGGAATACAGCAGGCAGGATGAAAAAGGAAGGGAAGCGCAGGTCAATGCATGGCTGACCTCGCTGGAATGGTGAGGTGAGAGCATGGAGATATTAACAATACTGAAGGCGAATATTCGTCATAAAAAGGGTTCATTTCTTAGCATTGTCCTCTTGATGGCAATGATATCCATGGCTCTGGTATCCATCATCAGCGTTACAAACAATATATACAATGGCATTATTGACGCCCATGAGAGAATGCAAACGGGAAATATTATATGCATGATTGATAAGAATAAGCTGACAGAGGAACTGCTCTCTGATGTGGAGAGGCATGCTCTGGTTGATAGGGTTGAGACTGTGGAAACCATAGCCGCCAGTGCGTTGACCTATCATGGCAATGAGTATGGCAACGATATATTTTTGCGGGAGGATTGTGAGGGATACCGTCTTTTTAACCAGAAGGGTACAGGATTTCAGAAGGAAATACCCACGCTCCGTCAGGGTGAAATATATATTTCCCAAGGAATAAAGACAACCTTATCCTGCGGGGAGGGGGATGCAGTGACGATTACAGTGGCATCCGGCTCTTATGATTTTACCATTGCAGGAATTATAGAGGATCCGGAGCTGGGAGCTCAGACCATTGGCTGGAAAAATATATTTCTCAGCCGGAAGGATTATGAGAAATTGTATTCTGAGGTGGATAAGCTGGCAAAGCCGGAGGAGAATTACGCTACCATTGTCACACAGCTATCTATAGATAGAGTAGATGGCAGTTCTATGACAGATGCCAGGTTTGCCCGTCAGGTGAATCTGGATACGAAGATTATTGATATGGGGATAGGCTCTCTTATAAAGGATTTGATGGTGAATTATACTTATCTTTTTCCTAAAATAATCTGTATGATATTGATGGTATTTTTAATATTGCTTTTCGTGGCTGTTGTAGTGGTGATGTGCCACAGTCTGTCCGCAGGAATTGAGATGGAATATACTACTTTTGGGGTAATGAAGGCTCAGGGGTTTGTGAAAAGGAAGATTCGGATTATTTTGGCTGCGCAATATCTGATGGCGGAGATAGGGGGAATGCTTCTTGGAGCGGCAGCAGCGGTGCCGCTGTGTCGGGGATTAGGCAATATTTTCCAGCCTATTACCGGAATTGTTCCCCGAAGGTCGGTTTCTTTGGGAGAATGTACTCTGATTCTCTGTGCCGTGCTGGGGATTTCCGTGCTCTGCATTCTGCTGATTACCAGAAAGATTTCAAAGATTATGCCAGTGAGAGCCATAGCGGGGGGGAAGAATGAAATCTATTTTGACGGCAGATGTCATGTTGCAATCAGGAAAAAGTTATTTTCCGTCACTCTGGCATTCCGGCAGTTTACATCAAATATGAAGCAGTATTTGGGGGTGGGCGCTATCGTGGCGATGCTTGTGTATTTTATGGCGGCTATGATGGTTCTGGTAAATGTGATTACGGCAACTTCCGCTTGGGAGGCTATGGGAATAGATTACTCTGATTTGGATATTTCGTTTGAAAAGGGTGTAACAAAACAGGAACTTGGCAAGGTGGAGGAGAGTCTGGGAAAAATATGCAAGTATCAGATTTCCTATCAATCCTGCGGCAATTCTTATTTATCTGTGGATGGAGAGCAGATGATGGCATGCATATACAGCGATGGAGAATTTATTAAGGCTGTGTCCGAGGGCAGGAATATTCGTTATGATAATGAGATAGTGATGACAGAGATTGCGGCAGATAATTTGGGGCTAAATATAGGTGACAAGGTGTCGGTAGGTTATCGGGACAAAAAAGCGGAGTACATTATCTGTGGCTTGAATCAGCATATGAATGATGCGGGAGTTAATTTTAGTATGACAATGGGTGGGGCAGTCAGGATATTTGATGAGGCGAAACTGCATTATGCGGGATATATTCTTGAGGATAAGTCTCTGGGAGAGAAGGCGGCAGCCAGGCTTAGCGAGCAATATGGGGAATTATTGACGGTGGAGTATGATGATGCTCCTATGGATGAAACATATCAGCTTGCGATAAATGCCATGACATTGGTGGTGTATATTTTTTCTGTGATATTTTCTATGATTGTGGTGCACATGGTATGCTCTAAAGCTTTTATCAGGGAGAGGAGGGATATTGGCATTTACAAGGCGCTGGGATTTACGGCAGGGAGGCTGCGTCTGCAGTTTGCAGTGAGGTTTTCCATGGTGGCTGCTTTTGGAGCAGTGGCTGGCTGCGGGCTTGCCGCACTGTTCGCCGAAGGGATGCTGAGTGCGATACTGAGGAAGATAGGCATCTCAAACTTTCAGATGACATTCCGTTTTAGCACATTTGCAGTACCGATTCTTCTCATTTGTGCATGTTTCTTCCTCTTTTCTTATACGGCTTCCAGAAAGGTGAAGCGGGTGGAGGTGAGAGAACTGGTACAGGAGTGATAATAATTCTTGAAGTATCTGAAAACCTTTTGTATAATCAGAAGAGAGGAACCCCGTCCCAAGGGGCGGGGTATTTGAACCTTGCGAGTGCCCTCGTATTGCCTTCGCAGGAATACAAAATGTGTTTTTTGTTTTGGAGAAAAGAATGATAGTAATTGTTTGTCTGGATGATAAGAAGGGCATGATGTATAACCATAGACGGCTGAGCCGGGATAAAGCCGTGACAGAGAGGATTCAGAATGTCTGCAAGGGCAGAAAACTATGGATGAATTCATATTCTAATAATTTGTATGGCAGTCTTGATGGGATTGATGTAATAGCGGAAGATGAGTTCCTTTCTCTGGCAGGCAGCGGTGAATATTGTCTGGTGGAATCGGAGAGCATGGATTCTTATCGTGAGAAGATTGAAAGAATCATCATTTTTTGGTGGAATCGGATATATCCGGCAGATGTGGTTTTTGATTTGGATTTGTCCCTGTGGGAGAGGAAAGAACGGCATGAGTTTCAGGGGTTTTCCCATGAAAAAATAACGGAAGAAATATATGAGAGGAGAACATGATTTTATGAAGAAGATAGTATTGCGTAATTATTTGCTTTTGTGTCTGGCAGTATTCTGTCTGCTTTTTACATCCTGCGGGCAGACGGATAATGGGAAAAACTCCATTTCTATGGGGGAGGTTTCGGCATACTCAGGGAAGCCGTATGTGAAAATTGATGGGAACGAGCCGGGATTTACAGAGAAGGATATAACAAAAAAGTCTTTTGAGCAGTACAGTGAACTGGATTCTTTGGGAAGATGTGGTGTGGCATATGCAAATATCGGGCAGGATTTGATGCCAACGGAGGAACGTAGTGGTATTGGCAAAGTGAAGCCTTCCGGATGGCATACGGTGAAGTATGATATTGTGGATGGAAAATACTTGTATAATCGGTGCCATTTGATTGGGTACCAGTTGACGGCGGAAAATGCCAATGAAAAGAATTTGATTACAGGTACCCGTTATATGAACGTGGATGGGATGCTGCCTTTTGAAAACATGGTTGCAGATTATGTAAAGGAAACGGGAAATCATGTGCTTTACAGGGTGACGCCGATTTTCGAGGGGAAGGATCTGCTGGCAAAGGGCGTGCAGATGGAGGCATATTCCGTAGAAGACGAGGGGGATGGAATCTGCTTCAATGTATTTGTGTATAATGTGCAGCCGGGAATACATATTGATTATGCAACCGGAGAAAGTAAAGAGGAAAAGGATAAAGGCATGGGGGGAAAGAATGCACAGGAAACTGCAAGTCCAGTGACAGACGATAAAAATGGACGGGATGGGGCGAATGCGAAGACGGAACAGGATGAAATACGGGGAAATAAAAAATCAATGATTTATCATTGTCCCGGGCAGGCATCGTATGATGAAATGGCAGATTCGGATAATCTGGTTATTTTCCATTCAGAACGAGAGGCGCTGGATGCGGGATATCGGAAGGCAAAGAGATAAAAGATGTGGATGCCGTTTCCAGTGCGTATATAGGTCTGAAAGATACATTATTTTTGTGTGCTTTTAAGGTTTTTTATATTCGGAAGTGGTGAACTTATGTTCTAGGGACTTTTATCAAACAGTATAAACCTTTTGGCAAAACCTCATATGATTTGGCAAATGATATATGAGTAAAATTGACATAAAAATCTTTCCATGCTATACTGCCCTGTGAAAAAATAACTGAGGGAGGTGGGAAATATGCTCTGCCATTTAGTGATTGACTTAAACAA
>CASGVX010000055.1 GCA_949346185.1 uncultured Lachnospiraceae bacterium | reverse complement strand
CCCGGAACAAATGGCTCGTGGCACATCCTGATGCCCCGGAGGCAAAGGATGGCGCTCATGTAGGCATCACTGGCGACAATGTGGATATCAGCGATAGCATTTAAGAGGGATCTTTATGGAATTACCACAGGATTTTATCCGGCGAATGGAGCAGATGCTCGGGGAAGAGTCTCCGGCATTCTTCGCCGGTTTTGAGAAGGAGAAGGCATACGGCTTGCGGTTAAACCCCCTGAAAAACGGGGGTTTCCTTTCGTCTGCCAATCTTCCCTTCACCCTCTCCCCCGTCCCTTGGGCGAAGGAGGGATTTTATGCAAATGCGGAGGAACGTCCGGGTCGGCATGCTCTCCATGAAGCCGGAGCATACTATATTCAGGAACCCAGTGCCATGGCGGTGGCAGCCCTTCTGGATCCTCAGCCCGGGGAGATTATCTGTGATTTCTGCGCCGCCCCGGGAGGGAAATCCACCGGAATCGCCGGGCGGATGGCTGGAAAGGGTCTGCTGGTGTCCAATGAAATATTTCCAGCCAGAGCCAAAATTCTATCCCAGAATATCGAGCGGCTGGGCATTGCAAACTGCGTCGTCACCAACGAGCCTCCGGAAAAAATGTCCCAGTCCTTTCCAGAATTTTTTGACAAGATTCTGGTGGATGCCCCCTGTTCCGGGGAGGGCATGTTCCGAAAGGACCCCCAGGCCATTGCAGAGTGGAAGCCCTCTTTAGTGGAGTTTTGCCGGAAGCGTCAGGAAATGATATTGGAGGAGGCAGAGAAGATGCTGCGTCCCGGCGGGATTCTCGTATACTCCACCTGCACTTTTGCCCCAGAAGAAAATGAAAGACAAATCGGTCATTTTCTACAACGGCATCCCGATTACGTCTTAGAGGACTGGAGAGATATCCTTCCCGATGATTGCGGACTGGAAGGCGGAAGAACGTGGCTCCGCCCATCCCATTCTGCAAATGATGGCACCAACCAGCTTGAATGCCCTCTGGCAGAAAGGACACTGCGCCTGTGGCCCCACCGCCTCCCGGGGGAGGGACATTTTGCCGCCAGACTGCGAAAGCATGGAGAACCCTCTCCCATGAAGGAGAATAAATATAAAAAAAAGCCCTCGAAAAAATACGAGAACTTCCACACATTCTATAAGGATTTCCTGGCATTGGATCCAGCCATCGGAAGCGCATCCGCCGCATTTCATGAAAAAGGCCGCCTCCATGCCTTCGGAGAGGAACTCTACCTGATTCCCCCCGCCATGAAATCCCTGTCAGGCATCAAGATCCTCCGTGCCGGGCTCCAGCTGGGCAGCGAAAAAAAGAATCGCTTCCAACCCTCCCACGCCCTAGCCATGGCACTTCTCCCCCAAGAGGCGGTTCAAGTGCACCAGTGCAATGGCGAAAGCATCCTCGCCTATCTCCGGGGCGAATCCCTCCCCTGTGATTCCAGCCTCCGCTCCTGGACTCTGGTCACTTACCAAGGATTCTCCATCGGCTGGGGAAAGGCCAGCCAGGGCACCCTCAAGAACCACTACCCCAAAGGGCTGCGAATCCATTAATCCCACAGCCTGCTGCTATTAGGCGAATCACATACCCCCTATGGGCAGCATGCTGATTCCCGTCACAAGAAATATGACGTAGCACAGGAGGATCGTAAATGGCATTCCCCGCAGGGCATTCTTGATATCCTGACCGCTCATATTCATATGAAACAAAATACTGACGCCCAGATATCCCACCAGAATATACTGCCACAGTTCCCCGCACCGAAAGCGCCACAGCCAGTACAGGAGGCACATGCTGGCCGTCCCGCACACCACCGGCGCAATGCTGGCAAGAGCCATCTGCAGCGACTTGGAAAAGGCATTGCCCCTAGGATAGAACTCCACGCACCCCAGCTGATCTCCCCGCACATGAAACAATTCCACCTTCGTCACCTTCGCGCCAGATATCACAGCAAAAAATGCATGCGCCAATTCATGATGTACCGTTCCCGGAAATGTCAGTCGGTTTCTGATGAAGAACGCCACCCTTCCACCAAATATGACTGCCAGAATCCCGGCTATCACATTCCCGATTCCCTCCACCAGCATCCCCACAGAAAAAATAATGGCGGGAATCAGCAAGGCATTGTACAGCGGTATCAGGTATTCATGATTCCATGCCATTTTCAATCCTCCATTCTTGCCACAACCCGTAAATGTCTCGCACGCATATTACTGATCTCTGGTGGATATCGCCTCGATGGCCACGCTGCCGCCCCGCACCACCTCAATGCGATTGATAAAGGTGTCGTTAAAGAGGGCAATCATATCATTGTTGCCCCCCTCCGTCTTCACGCACTGCACCATCACATGGGATTTGTCATAATCAATAATCTCTAGGGAAAATGCTTGGGCGATTCTGAAAATTTCTGCCTTATCCTTCTCGGAGCAGCTGGATACCTTAATAAACAGCAACTCCTTTTTGTGAATGGGCACATCAGAGAAATCCATAACCTTAATGACCACCACGCTGCGGTTCAACTGCTTGATCACCTGCTCATACGTGATATCATCAATAGTGAGCCCTATGGTAATCCTAGACACGGTGGGATCCTCCGTGGCTCCCACCGTCAGCGTGTCCAAGTTGTAGGATTTCCCCGCCAGCAGTCCGGAAATCTTTGCCAGCACGCCAATCTGATTTTCCACATACAGAGAAATGTATCTTTTCTTTACTTCCATATTAATCCCCCATTCTTACTCAATTCACAAAATCCAATCGAACCTCATTCGCCATGCGTAATGAATATTTTCATCATGCCATTCCAATCGGCAAGAACAAATCTCTCACATTTCCATGCAGCCAAGGGAGGAAAGGCAAGCGCATCCTGCATTCGCATTTTAGCAATCCATAATGCATTCCGAGAGGGGCTTTCCCGTGGGAACCATAGGAAATACATTCAGATCCGGCGCAATGACGCATTCTATCATCGTAGGAGCATGCTTATGGGACAGGGCATAGGCAAATGCCTCCCCAATTTCCTCCTCCTTGGTAATCCGCATCCCATAGGCATCATAACTCTCCGCCAGCTTTACGAAATCAGGATTATATGGGGGACAGCATTTATCGGGGCTTCCACAATTCCGGTCGCAGCTCCTGCGATATTTCAGGCAGGTACTAGAATACCGCTTTCCATAAAATAGTTCTTGCCACTGGCGCACATTTCCCAGATAGCCATTGTTCAGCACCACCAGAATCAAAGGCAGTTCCAAAGCCACTGCCGTGGCCAATTCCTGAATATTCATCTGCATGCCGCCGTCCCCGGAAATGGCAATCACCTGACGATCCGGGTTGCCCAGCTTGGCTCCGATAGCAGCCGGAAACCCATACCCCATCGTCCCCAGCCCGCCGGAAGTCAGGAATTGCCTATTCCCCTCCAGTTCTAGGTATTGCGTAGCCCAGAGCTGGTTCTGCCCCACATCCGTAGTGATAATGGGACGAGAAAAATTCTCATTGATATATCGAATAATCTTTTCCGGCGTAAGCCCTTCCTTCTGCTTCATATGAATGGGGAACTGCTCCTTCCACGCCTTGGTCTGTTCCACCCACTTCTCAACTTTCAACGGAGAGGCATACTCCAGCAATTTCTCGATGGCCAGTTTGGCATCTGCCACGATGGGAATATCCACCACGATATTTTTTGAGATGGACGCTGGATCCACGTCAATATGAATAATCTTCGCATCCTTGGCAAACTCACTGATTTTACCGGTAATCCTGTCATTGAAACGGGTTCCAATGGAAAAGAGTACATCGCATTCCGACACGGCATGATTTGCGGCATAACTGCCATGGATGCCGATATTTCCCAGATAAAGGTCATGGCCGCTGGGAATCGCCCCCTTGCCCATAATCGTAGTGATAACCGGCACGCCTACAAATTCTGCCAGCCGTCTCATGGCATCATTCGCCCCGGCAATGTTCACGCCGCCCCCCACTAGGAACAAAGGCCTCTTCGACTTCTTAAGCAGGGATACCGCCTTTTTGACCTGACCCACATGAACGCTCTCATTGGGCTTATATCCCCTGATAGACACCCCTTCCGGGTAATAATCCTCCCCCATCGCCTGCTGGATGTCCTTGGGAACGTCTACCACCACGGGCCCCGGCCTGCCACTTCTGGCAATATAAAACGCTTCCTTTAAAATCCTAGGAAGTTCCTCCCTCGTGCGAACCGTCACCGCATACTTGGATACGCTATTGGTAATCCCCACGATGTCCACCTCCTGAAAGGCATCATTTCCCATCAGCCCCAGAGGCACCTGACCGGTGATGCACACCAGCGGCACGCTGTCATAGTTCGCCGTGGCAAGCCCGGTAACCAGATTTGTGGCTCCCGGCCCGCTGGTAACCAAGCATACCCCCACCTTGCCGGTGGATCTGGCATACCCATCAGCCGCATGAATCAATGCCTGCTCGTGCCTGGGAAGAACCACGTCGATACCCTCTACGCCATAGAGGGCATCAAAAATGTCTACCGCCTGCCCGCCGGGATAGGCAAATAACGTCTCCACCTTCTCCTCCTTCAAAGCCTTTACAATAATTTCTGTTCCCTTTACCATCTAATCACTCCTATCAGTTAAAAAAGTCCCAAGCCAACTCCTGTCAGCTTAGGACGAATATTCCGCGGTACCACCTAAATTCATATGCATGCACTCATTACAATACGCCGGCCAAGCCGGATATACTGCTTTCCTGATAACGGCGGAATCCCCGGTGAAGTCTACTGAAAAGCATCTGCTCCCGTTCGGTTCACTGCTCAAAGGCTACTTCCATATACCTGATACGAAGATTTTCACCAGCCATCTTCTCTCTATGCTATCAAAAAAGTATATGTACTCCTCCTCGTCCTCGCATTGTCATTTTATTGTTGTCAATAGTAGCAGATATTTCCCCATCTGTCAAGGAAATTTCATAGCAAAAATGAATGGGGCTGTCAGAAATTTAGTTTTACCGCAAGCGTGAATGGTAACCAGGAATGGATATTCCGTACATGGATAGCACTCCCTCGATTCCATCTTGGATTTCCTCCCTGCTATAGCCATTTTCGCAGAGGAAGGCATCCTCCTTGTCATTCATATATCCATACACGCACAACGCCATCTCCAGCACAGACATATCCTGCCTGTCCTTTCCATTCTCCCTCTCTTCCCCATATGTCAAAATTTGTTCTATGTAGTCAATCAATTCATTCTCTGCCTCGTTGAGTTTCCCATGATCCACCATTCTCAAAAGCTTCTGGTACAAATCCTCCAGAGCAGCATTTTCTATAAATTTCGGCTGCTTATACCTCTCATTCCAACCGCCAAAGACGATTACGCCAGTCAATCTTAACAAATCAGAAATGGAACGCATCAAACCTTTTCTATCATACTTCATACCTAATCCTCCCTATCCATAAATGCTGCGAGATACATGATTGGTAAAGAATTGAAATTTCCCCGTCCGCTCCTCCGGCAGCAAATATCTTGCAAACGCAAATCGAAACGTCGCATCTTTCAATTCCGTCTCTCTGATAAAATCTCGAAAAAGCGTTTCCATTTCCTCCTCCCTCTCGTCCGTGGCGATGGAAACCACAAATTCATTAATCCCAAGCTGCTCCACCCGATACTGGAAAATCCTCCCATCAATCCTCCGCGCAATGGCTTGGAACACCCGGCAGAACAGACTGGCGCACACCATCTCCCCGCTTTCCAGAGTCACCATATCATTTTTTCTGGCGCCCGAAAGTTCCAGCACAGACCCAGATTTGCCACACTGGCACGCCACTTGGCATATCCGCCCCACATCCCCCGTGTCATACCGAATGAAGGGCATGGCCAGCTGATTCTTCGCCGTCACCAAAATATTTCCGTACTCCCCCTCTCCAGCCACACTCCCTTCCCTCACCACTTCCACATACACGTTATGCTCCATCACGTGAAGGTGTCCGAAGGGACACTCATAGGCAATCGTCCCCACCTCGTTGCATCCATATTGGCTTGCCACAGGTGCATCAAAAGCCCTGCTGATAAATTTCCTCTGCTCTTCGGAAAACATCTCCCCCGTCAGTTCAATGTACCGCACCCCGGGAATGGGCTCCAGGCCATTTTCAAAAAGATATCTGGCAAGAACCATAGCTACGCCGGGCTGCAGAAGCAGCCACTCAGGTTCAAAATCATACATTTGATTACAGATCTCTTCCAAATGTTCCTCCCTCAGTCTAGACTTTAAAAAGCCAAGGCCATTCTTTCGGTATTCAAAGAAGGCCTCACCCCTGCCATCCCGAAAAGTATAGAAATAACATAGCCGGGATCGAGTATCAATACCATAGTATTTCTTCCTATAAAGCCACAGGGACAGCAGGGATTTCTTCTGCTCTGCCTCCGCAATATGTACCTCCAAGCATTCCCCGGTGGAGCCAGAGGTAACATCAGTTATCATCCCTGGCCCGCCCAAGCGGGAAAAATACTTGGATGAAATGACGGAAATCCCCCCATGGGCAATCTCCCCCTTGGATGCCACCGGAATATTTCCCCAATCCCCATCCAAATCAATCCCCGCATATTTTTCCTTATAAAACTCCGTGCAATCATACGCATACTTCAATAACGCTCTCTTCTCCATCTTTTCTCCATTCCTGCAAAGCAAACTTCCCTTACCTTCTCATCATCCCCATAAATGCAAATCAACCCGCTTTATCCAACTTGCACCCATGCACCACTTGCACCTCTGTAACAGCCACTCCGCAGCATCACTTGCACCGCCCAAGCAGCCACTCCGCCGTCTCTTCATCCATCTGCCGGATATCCCCCATCCTTTTCCGCAGCCGCTGCATAATCCTAGCATCGCCGGATATGGCAAACTTAACATACATATTTTGGGCAATCAGGCACTGCTTTTCCAACTCCGCCAGCTTTTCATATAAGTCAGCATCTCTCTCCGCATAGCCCCGTCCTGCCATATACTCATACCTTTTCGCCATCAAATGCTTATGGTCGCACAACTGCACCAGACTTCGCCAGTCATGGCTTGAATACGCAGAATCTCCTTCCAGTATCCCCTCGAAGCAGCGATCCAGCAAATCATAGCACCCCATGCCAAAAAAGACTTCATTCAGATATTCCTCATTCTCGTAAAAGGGTTCCGGGCACACCGTGCGATTAAAATAGCATACGCCCCTTCCCGGATGGAGATAATCCTCCAGCTGTTCCCGCACATACCCCGGCACGAACTCATACCGAACAGGCTTTATCTTATAAAGAAACACGCTCACCTCCCACAATTCCTCTGAAACCAAATCAAATCCCTGATCTAGCTGCTCATACCTAATCTCCTTCCTTCCATACTTCCCATGTTCAAAATTATCCGCAATCATAACAGTCCGCCTGCCCCCATCATATCCGTAAATAAATGCCGGATGGCGAAAGCCATGATTCCCCGCCATGTCCTCCCGAAAAAACTGATCGATAAAGGTAGACAGATAATATCCTCCATTAATGGCTTCCACCACAAACTCGTGGAATTTCCCATGCAAAGCCCTCACAAAGGACTTTGGCACCCCATACTTTTCCAGAAACGGGCAAAGATCGAACATATTGGGAGTTAATTGATGAATGCTATAGGGATAAAACGTCACGCTGGCATCCTGCGCCCCCCACTGATAATTCACGTAGCGGGCTCCCCGCAGCTGAACAAAATGATTCATCAGCCAATCCACTCCGCAAGCCTGTCCTTCCAACAAGCCGAAAAGGAAATTCTGCTCCGGCCATGCCCCAATCTCCACCTCTCCCAGAGGCAGTACCTTTCGTCCCTTACTCCTCTTTCCGAACATCCGCACATCCTTTCTCCAACTCCTTCTGAATCAGTCTGCAGAAGGAGCCAATCTGGCTGAAATTCTCACTCAGCAGATCCACATCATCAAATTCTATCCCGAAAACCTCTTCCGTCCTGACAATGACTTGAAAAGCCTCCACCGAATCCAAACCCAAATCCACAAAAATATCCGTCTCCTCCCTGATCTTCCCGTCCTGAGCTGTGCATTCCGAAATAATCTCTGACAGTTCTGCCAAAATCTCATTTCTCGTCATCCTCTCACCATGCAATCTCTCCATTCCCTCTCACCTCCCTTCCGCATTTCAACACCCATGCCACTTCCTTCCATATAAAATCTATTTTCAAAAGCATGCAACAATCCCGCACATCCTATCGATAGAATCAAAAAATACCCTGCAGTCCGTCATATGAGCATGTCCCACGCCCCAACTTGCTGCAAGGTATTGCATGTTTAGAATGAAAAAGCAGTCTTTCCAATCTTGAAGGCTTTTGCCGCCTTATCATAACGCATCGTCAGTTTTATTTTCCCGACAATGTTGTTCACGTCGTCCCCCCGACGAACCCCATACACGATGGTCACCTCGCCGTCTTTGCCAACTTTGCATGTGCGAGTTCTCACACCCCATTCATCATCAGCGGAACCAGAAACCACTTTCTCCTCCTTCGTGCCCGATACGCCAATCCGCATCTTCTTGCCCTCTTTCTCAAAAGAGATGGCATCATCCTCCCAAAGTTCCCGGGGAAAGGGCACTTCCTTCCACTTGCCTTTCTCCTTCGTAAGAATCTGTATCTCATTGTATGCGCCTGATGCGCCGCCAAAAAGCTTGAGAACGATATCCTCTTTGCCATCCCCCGTACAGTCCCGAACTTTCACTTTGGTTACGGAAGAACTTGCATCTATGGATACCCGTTCCAACTCCACCCCAGCCTCTCCCACTGTCATCTTGACATCATTGGCTTTCTCAGGATTTGCCAGAATCCGAAACCTCTCCTGGCTTCCATCAATCTGAATCTTTTTGTCAATACAGATTTCATACTTCCCCTCTCTCTTCGTCTCCTCAACACCATCTTCCTCTTCCCCGGCCTCCGTGGGGACAGGCGTTTCCGTCGCCTTGTCATTTTCCTCTTCCGCCGTCTGCGCTGCCTCGGATGATTCCGCCACCTTATCCTCACTTTCCATTTTGGAATCGGAATCCTTATAGCCACACCCAACCAGCATCACTCCCAATGCCGCGCCACATAACATCATAAACAAAGTTTTCTTCCTCATGTCTACACTCCTCCCATTAGTATCATTATTTTCCTTGCTTGCCATCGCCCTGAACGCCCAGCGCTTCCATTGCCCCAATGTGCAGCCGCTCCCCAGTCATACGGAGAAATCACAGGCAAAGCAACTCATCACAGCAATGTAATCGCTCACTTGTATACATTCATAAAGGTTGTCCCATATGCCACCTCTGGATTATAATACGCCGTCCCCTTCTTTCTGTCATAAAAATATCTCAATATATCAACCCAACTATAACCATTTTCCGACGCCAGCTTCTGCGCCTTGGTCTGGGACACTACGCCGCCATTTTTCACTGCATAAGAATTATAAGCCTTGCTATGGACATGGAAGCCCGGGAAAAGCCTATCTTTCGAGTCAACCCAGAACACGTTCCATATCGCATTGACAGCATCGTTGCACTTTGGAACGCTTTCCTTCTTGGGGTTATAAACCTGATCATCTTCCGTCGCTTTCACATGGTATCCCAAGCCAGCATACTTATGCCTGTGCACTCTGGCAATCCCATAATTCTTAATCGCCACCGCACACGCCTTCAGCGCATTGATATTCCAGTTCGGATAACCCACTTCGCACTTGGCTACCACCTTTACATACTTTTTAAAATCAATCTTTTGTATGCCGTCACTAGTCTTCACTTTGATAGTGCTTGGGTTTGACGTCACGCCAGAAATAGGGGTGTCATAGGAATACAGGGAAATCCCCCCATTCCTTGCGCTTTCTTCCCCATCCTCCTCGAAATTCCAGCATCCGATAATCTTCCCTTCCAGATTCAATACGAAATAAAAAACATTCTCTCCATTTACAAAACATTCTTCTTCCTTATAAACTTCCATATTGACAACCGCGCGGAGCACTGCCCCCACGCTTTGATTATATGTAGAAATCTCAAATCTTGAGAGATCCTGCATTCTCTCCATATGAATTATTTCAGCATGCTTCACATTAAATATTCCCACATGATGCTCCCTGTTATCTTGGTCTTCATACACATCTCGCGC
>CASGVX010000054.1 GCA_949346185.1 uncultured Lachnospiraceae bacterium | reverse complement strand
AAGTATTAAGAATGTCAACAGGAAGAAGGAGGTCACAGAAGTGAACGATATTATCAAGAAGATTGAAGACGAGCAGTTAAAGTCTGACGTGGCGGATTTCCGCGTGGGCGACACTGTCCGGGTGCATGCCAAGGTTATCGAGGGTTCCAGAGAGCGTATCCAGGTATTTGAGGGAACCGTGCTGAAGAGGCAGAATGGCGGCGCAAGGGAGACCTTCACCGTGAGGAAGAATTCTAACGGCGTGGGCGTTGAGAAGACTTGGCCGGTGCATTCCCCCATCGTGGACAAGATCGAGGTGGTTCGCAAGGGTAAGGCGAGACGTGCGAAGCTGTTCTATCTCCGTGATAGAGTGGGCAAGGCTGCCAAGGTAAAAGAACTGGTAAAATAATTCGGAATATTGAGAAAGAATCCAGAGAACCCTGTCTTGGACAGGGTTCTTTTTGCGCGCCCCTGCATATAATAGACAGAAAGGGAAAAAACGGAGTAACATATGGCAACTGTAATGATTGATGCGGGACACGGAGGATATGATGCCGGCGCTTCTTATAACGGAAGATTGGAAAAGGATGACAATCTGAATCTGGCTCTGGCAGTGGGAAACATTTTGGAGAATGCAGGGGTTGACGTGCTGTATACCCGTACCACCGATGTGTATCAGAGTCCCAACGAGAAGGCAAATATCGCAAACCGCAGCGATGCGTCTTATTTTATCTCTATCCATAGAAATTCCAGCCCCAATCCCGGGACATATTCCGGGGTGCAGACACTGGTATATGCGGATGCGGGGATTCCTGCCCTTTTTGCCCAGAATATCAATGCGGAGCTGGAGAAGGTGGGATTTGCCAATCTGGGAACCTCGGTGCGGCCCAATCTGGCAGTCCTGCGGGGAACGGATATGCCGGCGGCATTGGTGGAAGTTGGCTTCATCAATACAGAGCAGGACAATAACCTCCTGGACTTGAAGTTTCCGGAGACGGCTCAGGCCATTGCCAATGGAATCATGCAGACGATAGGGGGAGGAGCCGGCGTGGAGGCCAATGACGTGTCCTGCTACAGCGTGGAAACCGGAGTGTTCATGCATCATCCCAATGCAGAGAATCTGGCGAAAAACATGCAGGAGGATGGATATGAGTCGATGATTGAGCCGGTGAATACCTGCTACAGGGTGCGTCATGGAAAATTTGAGAATCTTTCAGATGCAAAGAAGCGGGAGCAGGAACTCTTCGAGCAGGGGTATGAGGCTAGGGTGATTTCTTGCTAGCAAGTTTGTCCCGTGGGGGAGGAACCGCCGTGAATAGTCATGGGAAGGGAGATTTTGGGAATAAAATTTGGTAAATGTGCCCAAAATTGTAAAAAACCATAAAAACCTCCCAAAAACACTTGCATTTTGGGGAGTCTAGTGCTAATATCTCTTATGGTAGTATATAGTTGAAGTAGGAAAGAGTGGTCGAGCAGACCACTCTTTCTGCATGATGGCAGAAGAAAAGAGGTAGTGCATTTGTCAAGACGGGAAGAGTATGAGGCCAGGGCGGAGAAAATGCTGCAGCCTTTGATGGAGGAGCAGCATTTTGAACTGGTGGACGTGGAGTATGTGAAGGAGGCGGGCAATTATTACCTTCGGGCGTATGTGGACAAAGAGGGAGGCATCACGCTGGATGACTGCGAATTGGTGAATCGCGCCTGGAGCGACATGATGGATCAGGAGGACTTTATTGAAGAAGCCTATATTCTGGAGGTGAGTTCTCCGGGATTGGGAAGGCAGCTGAAGAAAGACAAGGATTTTCGTCGAAGCATCGGGGAGGATGTGGATGTGAAGTTCTACAGTGGGAGAAAGCTCCCTTTGGGAAAGAATGGAAAAGAGATTTCTGTGAAAGAGATTACCGGCACGTTGAAGGCGTTCACGAAGGAAGAGATTACGCTGGAAACAGATTTTTCATCGGAGTACGTGGTGCCCAGGTCTGAAATTTCCACGGTAAAGTTGACGATAGATTTACTGTAAAAGTAAAGCCAAGTTGAAAACATTTGGCGACCACCAAAATGATGCAATGATATGAATAAGCAGTGTGCTTATTCATATTTCCGATAGGACGGATTGCGAATGCAGGTGGCGATTGTGAAAGTGCGAAGCACGGAGCAATCGACTTTTGGTGTCATTGAAAGCGACATGATGGTTTGATCATAGGAGATGAGAAGGAGGAATTAAGAAAATGGCAGCGAAGAAGAAGGCAGCACTGAATGACCGCACGGAATTGATTATGGCGTTGGATGCCATTGAGAAGGAGAAGCAGATTAGCAAGGACATTATCCTGGAGGCGATTGAAAATTCTTTGTTGGCGGCCTGCAAGAACCAGTATGGGAAATCTGATAATGTCAAGGTAAGCATTGACCGGGATACAGGCGCGATCGGCGTGTATGCGGAAATGAATGTGGTGGAGGATGATTTGCTGGAAGACGACGTGTTGGAAATCGGTGTTACCGAGGCCAGGCTCAAGTACGGCGAAGTGGAAGTGGGGGACGTGGTCCGGAAGGAAGTCACGCCGAAGAATTTCGGGCGGATTGCGGCCCAGAAGGCAAAGCAGGTGGTAGTTCAGAAAATCCGGGAGGAGGAGCGGAAAGTGCTCTATATCCAATATCTGGAAAAGGAGCGGGAAGTGGTCACGGGCGTGGTGCAGAGATACAGCGGCAGGAATGTGTGCTTCCAGCTGGGGAAGGTGGATGCCATCCTGATGGAGAACGAGCAGGTGCCTGGAGAGCGTTTCCGCCCTACGGAGCGGGTCAGGCTGTATGTGGTGGAGGTGAGGGAGACGCCCAGAGGACCCCGCATTACTGTATCCCGCTCCCATCCGGAATTTGTGAAGCGCCTCTTTGAGGAGGAGGTCACGGAAATCCAGGATGGCGTGGTGGAGATTAAGAGCATTTCCAGAGAGGCGGGGAGCCGCACGAAGATTGCAGTGAGTACCAATGATTCCAACGTGGATGCGGTGGGCGCCTGCGTGGGGATGAACGGAAGCCGCGTCAGCGCCATCGTAGATGAACTGAGGGGAGAGAAGATTGACATTATCAACTGGAGCGATACGCCGGAGATTTTAATCGAACATGCATTGAGCCCTGCGGAAGTTACTTATGTGGAGGCGGACGAGGAGGAGAAGACAGCCAGGGTAATCGTTCCGCCGGATCAGTTATCCCTAGCCATTGGCAAGGAGGGGCAGAATGCCCGGCTGGCGGCAAAATTAACTGGCTATAAGATAGATATCAAGTGCGAGGATTAGCATGCTGACATATGGATAACGATTGATGCATCAGCAGTGGCAAGCGGAGGCAAGGATGGTTATCTCGATAGAAAGGCATAGGTGATTTTTATGGGAACGAAGAAGATGCCGCCAAAGAAGAAAAATCCCATGCGGCAGTGTGCGGGATGCGGGGAGCGGAGGGAAAAGAAGGAGCTTATCCGCATCATCCGCACGCCGGAGGGGGAGGTTCAGGTGGATTTTACAGGCAAGAAAAATGGAAGGGGCGCATATATATGTAATTCAGTGGATTGTCTGAAACTTGCCCAGAAGAAAAAATCTTTGGAGCGCTCGCTAAAGATCACTATTCCGGAGAGCATTTATCAGGAACTGGCAAAGGAGATGGGAAGCAAGAATGAAGACGGATAAAGTTCTCGGCATGATTGGGCTGGCGCAGAGGGCTGGCAAGGTTGTTAGCGGAGAGTATATGACGGAGGAAGCAATCAGGAATGGTTCGGCAAGGCTGGTGATTATTGCTTCGGATGTCTCGGAAAATACCAGAAAAAAGTTTTCGGATAAATGCACCTATTATGATGTGCCTCTGAGAGAGTATTCCGATAAGGAATCGCTGGGACATGGGATAGGGAAACGATTTCGAGCTTCTCTGGCAGTAACTGATCAAGGTTTGGCACAGGCGATATTGAAGAAAATGAACTAGGAGGTCATAGAGCGTATGGCAAAAATGAAGATTTATGATATAGCAAGAAGTTTACAGGGGCAGTTTCCGGACTTGAAGAGCAAGGATTTGATCGAACTGCTGAACGCCAATGGGTTTCAGGCAAAAAGCCCCCAGAGCAGCATCGAGGATGATGCCATCGGGTTTCTTTTGATGTACTATAAAAAGAAGGCTGCCGGGGAAAAGGCAGGGAAGAAGAGGCCTGAGAAGGCAGTGGAGGCGGCTCCAAAGAAGGAGGCTGCCCAGAAGGAAGCCCAGCAGAAGGAGAAGGCTCCGAAAAAGGAGATGGAACAGAAGGCGCAGCTTGGGACGGAAGAGAAGAAGGCGGCTGCCGGGAATGAGGAGAAGGCTGTCAGGAAAGAGGAGGCAAAGCGGCCTGATGCAGAAAAGAAACAGCCCGAGAGCAAGGCGGAAAAGAAGGAGCAAACTCCCAAGGATGGAGCTGTGGCAGAGAAGGAAGCGCCAGCGGCAGAGAAAAAGCCGGAGAGGCGGGAGAGCGGCCAGAAGGGCGAAAAGAGACAGGGCGGTTCTGAGCGCAGAGAAAACCGTGGCGGCGATAGCAGAAATGGCCGGGGAGAGCATAGCCGCGGCGAAAGGGACGGCGTTAGAAACGACAATCGGAATGAGAGCCGTGGCGGCAGCCGAAATGGAAGAGACGGTGGCCGGGATGGCGGCAATCGGAATGAGAGCCGTGGCGGCAACCGAAACGGAAGAGATGGCGGAAGGGACGGCAACCGGAATGAGAGCCGTGGCGGCAACTGGAATGGAAGAGATGGCAGAAGGGATGGCGGCAATCGGAATGAGAGCCGTGGCGGCAACCGAAACGGAAGGGACGGTGTCAGGAATAACAATGGCCGCGGGGGCAACCGGACTGGAAGAGACGGCGGCCGGGATGGCGGCAACCGGAATGACAACCGCCGCGGCACCGGAACTGCCATGCCGATGGACAGCATGAAAACCGAGGTGAAGCAGTCCCGCCAGCAGAGGGTTGACAGGGATTCCAGAAGTGCCAGCAAGCGTCGTGGAAAAGATCGAAGAGATGATTTTGATGAGGAACTGGCATTGAAGCAGGGCGGCAAGAATAAGAAAAAGAAAGACCCGAACCGCAAGGGTGCCTTTATCAAGCCGGAACCAATCAAGAAGCCGGCAGAGCCGGAGGATGGCATCAAGAATATCGTGCTGCCGGAGAAACTGACCATCAAGGAATTGTCCGACATCATGAAGGTGCCCGTGGCTACTGTGCTGAAGAAACTGCTCCTTCAGGGAACCATGGTTACGATGAACCACGAGATTACCTATGAGGAGGCAGAGGAGATTGCCTTGGAATATAACTGCATCGCAGAGATGGAGGAGAAGGTGGATCTGATTGCGGAACTCTTAAAGGAGGACGAGGAGGACGAGAGGCTGATGAAGAAGCGTCCCCCGGTTGTCTGCGTCATGGGACACGTGGATCACGGAAAGACCTCTCTGCTGGATGCCATTCGGGAAGCCCATGTGACAGACCGGGAGGCTGGGGGCATTACCCAGCACATCGGCGCCTACGTCACAGAGATTAACGGGGAGAAGATTACCTTCCTGGATACCCCTGGACATGAGGCCTTTACTTCTATGCGCATGAGAGGAGCCAAGTCAACGGATATCGCCATTCTGGTGGTGGCCGCTGATGACGGCGTGATGCCTCAGACCATCGAGGCAATCAGCCATGCGAAGGCTGCCGGCGTGGAGATTATCGTGGCGGTGAATAAAATAGATAAGCCCAGCGCCAATGTGGAGCGGGTGAAGCAGGAATTGGTGGAGCATGAACTGGTAGCCGAGGACTGGGGAGGGGATACGGTGTTCGTGCCGGTGTCTGCCCACACCAAGGAAGGCATCGACCAGCTCTTGGAGATGATTATCCTGACGGCAGAAGTGGGCGAGCTGAAAGCCAACCCCAACCGGAAGGCTAGGGGCGTAGTGATTGAGGCTCAGCTTGACAAGGGTCGGGGGCCTGTGGCTACGGTGCTGGTACAGAAGGGAACCCTGAAAGTAGGGGATAATATTGCAGTGGGCGCTGCCTATGGAAAGATTCGCGCCATGATGGATGACAAGGGGCAGCGGGTGAAGCAGGCGTTACCTTCTACGCCAGTAGAAATCTTGGGCCTGCATGCGGTGCCGGATGCGGGAGAGATTTTCATGGCCACGGAGAATGACAAAGAAGCCAGAAATATTGCGGAGACCTATATCAGCCAGGGCAGGGAAAAACTATTGGATGACACCAAGGCAAAGCTTACCTTGGATGGTCTGTTCTCCCAGATTCAGGCGGGCAATATCAAGGAACTGAATCTGATTGTCAAGGCGGATGTGCAGGGTTCTGTGGAGGCTGTGAAGCAGAGCCTGCTGAAACTGAGCAATGACGAGGTGGCAGTGCGGATTATTCACGGTGGCGTAGGTGCCATCAACGAGTCGGACGTATCCCTGGCCAGCGCCTCCAATGCGATTATCATTGGATTTAACGTGCGTCCGGACAATACTGCAAAAGAGACGGCGGATAGGGAGAAAGTGGATGTGCGCCTGTACAAGGTGATTTATAACGCCATTGAGGATATCGAGTCTGCCATGAAGGGCATGCTGGATCCGGAATATGAGGAGCGGGTCATTGGCCATGCCGAGGTGCGTCAGACATTTAAGGCTTCCGGCGTGGGCATGATTGCCGGCTCTTACGTGCTGGATGGAAAGATTGTCAGAGATTGCAGCGTGCGAATCAGCCGGGAAGGGGAGCAGTTATTCGAAGGTTCCCTGGCGTCCCTGAAACGATTCAAGGATGACGTGAAGGAAGTGGCTGCCGGATATGAGTGCGGTTTGGTCTTTGATGGATTCCAAGAAATTCAGGTGGAGGATCAGATCGAAGCTTATATCATGGTGGAGGTTCCTAGGACTTAAAAAGGGAATGCAAATATCCTACGGATCATGGGGCATTCTATATGTGACTAGTGACTGCCATGTTTATGAAATGGTTTTAAAATAGAAAAGAGGATTCGGTTATGAAGAAGAACAGTATAAAGTATTCCCGGATGAACGGGGAGGTGCAGAGGGAACTGAGCAAGATTATCTCTCAGGATATCAAGGATCCTAGGATCCATCCCATGACCTCCGTGGTTTCGGTGGATGTGACGCCGGATTTGAAGTATGCCAAGGTATATGTGAGCGTGCTGGGGGATGAGGCGGACAGAGAGAGCACCAGCAAGGGGCTGAAGAGCGCCGCATCCCACATCCGCTCCTGCCTTGCCAAGAACTTGAATCTGCGCAATACGCCGGAGCTTACCTTTGTGATGGATGATTCCATCGCCTATGGCGTCAACATGTCCAAGCGGATTGACGAGTTGAAGAGGGAGGAAGAAGGGGAAGATTGAAATATTGCAGAATATAGAAAGGCATGGGGATTATGATGGATTTAAAAGGTGCTGCCAGTGGGGCAGAGCGGATACTGATTGCTGGCCATGTGCGTCCTGATGGGGACTGCGTGGGAGGCTGCGTGGCTGCCGCGCGGTATTTGAGAAATATTTTCCCAGACAAGTGCATCCATGTATACCTAGAGACGCTGCCGGAGAGGTTTGCCTTTCTCGCAGAGGAAGAAATGGTAAAAGATAAAGTCGCCGATGGGACTTACGACCTCTGCATAGTGCTGGATTCCAGCGATGCAGACAGGCTGGGGGATGCCCGGGAGGCATTTGAGAAGGCGGAAAGCACCCTGGTGGTGGATCACCATGTGAGCAATCAGCTGTATGGAAAAGAGAATGTGGTGGCGGCGGATGCCAGTTCCACCTGCGAGGTGCTGTATGGGCTGATGGAGACGGAATATGTGGATGAGAAGGTGGCGGAAGCATTGTATATCGGCATCGTGACGGATTCCGGGGGATTTCGGTATCCCAATACTTCCAGAAAAACCATGGAGATTGCCGGCGTGCTGATGGAAAAGGGGATTCCCTTCCATGAGGATATGGACAAATGCTTTTACGAGCGTACCTATACCCAGACCCAGCTGCTGGGACGGACATTGCTGGCCAGCATGCGTCTGATGGAGGGGAAGTGCATTGTTGCCGCTATCACTCGGCGCATGATGGAGTTTTATGGGGCGAGGACGGAAGATATTGATGGAATTATCGACCAGCTCCGCATCATCAAAGGGGTGGAGGTAGCGATTCTGCTCCATGAAACGGGTCATCAGGAATATAAAGTGAGCATGCGATCTAATAAAGTGGTGGATGTGAGCAAGGTGGCAGTTTATTTTGGAGGAGGCGGCCATGTGCGGGCTGCGGGCTGTACCATGAGGGGTTCTATTCACGATGTGTGCAATAATTTAACAGAACATATAGAAATGCAGTTGATGGAAAAATAAAGATGTCTGCATTTGCTGTCAGGCGAGATGGAACATGCAGTCTTGCGGCACAAGATTTAGAAGGAAAGGACCGAGTCCATGGATGGCATATTAAATATCTATAAAGAGCCTGATTATACCTCCCACGATGTGGTTGCCAAACTTCGAGGCATCCTGCACCAAAAGAAAATCGGGCATACTGGCACGCTGGATCCAGCGGCCATGGGCGTCTTGCCCATCTGCTGCGGAAAGGCCACGAAAGTCTGCGAATTGCTGGCGGAAAAGGACAAGACATATCAGGCAGTGTGCAGGCTGGGGGTGGTGACAGACACCCAGGACGATACCGGGGAGATTCTGGAGGAGCATTCCTATAAGGATGTGACGGAAGAGGAAGTACGGCAGGCTGCTGCTGCATTCTTGGGCGAGAGCAGCCAGATTCCTCCCATGTATTCTGCAATCAAAGTCAATGGGAAGAAATTATACGAGCTTGCCAGAGAGGGGAAGACGGTGGAGAGAAAGCCAAGGAACATCCACATTTCCCAGTTGGATATTCTGCAAATGGATTTGGAGGAGGGGACTTTCTTAATCGAAGTCACATGCTCCAAGGGAACCTATATCCGTACCCTGTGCCATGATATTGGCGGGAGATTGGGGACGGGAGCGGTTATGCAGAGTTTGGTGCGCACCAGGGTGGCGGATTTCGTGATTGAGGAGGCCGTTACCCTGGGGGAACTGGAGCGATTGCTTTTGGAGGAGCCGGAAGAATTTCAGCGGAAGCTGATGCCGGTGGATTCCCTATTTCCAGAGTATCCTAGGAAGCAGATTATGCCGGAGTACAGCAAGCATCTTTTCAATGGGAATATCCTGGAGGAAAGCTATCTGAGAGATTTGGACGGCAGACAGGAAAAACTTGGCGGCAAGGTGCTGGTGTATGATCAGGATGGCGGGTTCAAGGCGGTTTACCGCAGACAGAAGAAGAATTATGCCGTGGTAAAAATGTTTTAGAGAGAAGAGTTGCGACATGGAGATCATTACAGGACGGGATTTTAAGCTGGAGAGAAGCAGTGTTTCCCTAGGGAAGTTCGATGGGATTCACCAAGGGCATCGCTATCTGCTGTCCAAGGTGCTGGAACAGCAGGAACTTGTTCCCACAGTGTTTACCTTCCGATTGGGGGCAGATGCTGACCGGGTGTATGTTCAGCGGGAAAAAGACCAGATCATGGAATCCCTGGGCATACGGAGGGAGATTGTCTTTCCCTTTGATGAAGCCACCAGAGGGCTTTCGGCAGAGGATTTCGTGAGGGAGGTTCTGATTGGAAGGATGGACGCAAGGCATATCTGCGTGGGAGAAGATTTCGGCTTTGGAAAGAACCGGGAGGGAACTGCGGATACCTTGCGGCATTATCAGAAAGAATATGGCTATCAGTTGGAAATCGTGCCAAAGCTTACCTATGAGGGGCGGGCGATTAGCAGCACCAGAGTGCGGGAGCATCTTGCCAGGGGGGAGATGGAACAGGCGAATTTTCTTCTGGGACAACCCTTTTTCCTGCTGGGGGAAGTGGCTCATGGGAAGGCGCTGGGTCGGAGGCTTCAGATGCCTACGGCAAATCTGATTCCGCTGGCGGGAAAGATACTGCCGCCCTTTGGCGTGTATGCCACCATGGTTTCCGTGGGGGGGCGGCAATATCGGGGCGTGACCAATATCGGCAGGAAACCCACGGTAGGAGAGTTTTCTACAGGCGTAGAAACGTTTATTATGGATTTTGATGAAGATATTTACGGGAGGGAAATTCAGGTTTCCTTCTATCAGTTTCTGCGGGGGGAAAAGAAATTTCCCGACGTGGAGTCGCTGGTGGCGCAGGTTAATCGGGACAAGGCGGCGGCG
>CASGVX010000053.1 GCA_949346185.1 uncultured Lachnospiraceae bacterium | reverse complement strand
TCAACGCTGAAAGCGTTGCTTGTTACTATGAACGGCGAAGCCGTGAATAGTAACAACTACTAGTTACTAGTCCCTAATCTACTGCCTTTACTGTGGTAATCACTGGCTGGCTCTCCTTCTCCACCGTGCCATTCCCATCTACAGGCTGCACTTTTTCGCAAATCTGATCCACGATCTCGATTCCTTCCGTCACATGTCCGAAGGCGGCATACTCCCCATCTAGATGGGGAGAATCAGCGTGCATAAGGAAGAACTGGGAACTGGCGCTGTCAGGGTCATTGGACCTAGCCATGGAAATCACGCCTCGCTTATGGGAAATGCTATTCTTCACCCCATTTGATTCAAACTCTCCCTTAATGGTCTCCTCCGAACCGCCGGTGCCATCTCCGTTGGGGTCTCCCCCCTGAATCATAAAGTCACTGATAATGCGATGGAAAGTAAGTCCGTCATAGAACCCGGACTTTGCCAGATTCAGAAAATTCGTAGTGGATATGGGAGCCACATCCGCATCCAGTTCCACCTTGATGGTTCCGTAATCCTTCACCTCAATCTCCGCATGATGCTTCCCGGAGAGCAACTCTCCAGAACTTTCCTTTTTTGGTGCCCCCGTGGTCTGAGAAGCCTCCTCTGTCTCCCGAGGCGCCTCTGTCGCCTCGCTGGCCACCTTCGAGGAACTCTTCTCCTCCTTTGCGCCACAACCTGCCAGGCACATGGCCATCAATATTCCAGTTACTGCTATGCTCAACCATTTCTTCATCGTCATCATCCTCATTTCTGTTATTTTCTATCAGTCATTATTCACAGCGTTCCATTCCTTTATGCAATAGCCATCCGCCCTGCAGATGAATACCCATTCTGCACAGAACGCAAATACTGTTCAAACAGTTCCTTAGTGATTCTTCAAGACGCTCACTAGGTTCTTCACCTCTTTGCGGGCACTCTTCTTTGTGAAAGTGCCATAAGAAAAGATGCAATAGCCTTGAACCTTCTCCGTCTTTCTGGCTGCCAGCACCTGACGCTTCAGAATCGTATTACTCTTCGCCCAGCCCACATCAGACACCGCCTTGGCCGCCTTGGCAGATATTCCTGCCCGATAGCCCGCCAGACCAATATATAAATCCACGGTGCTGCTCCTCTTAATGGCAGTCCACTGCTTCAAAACCTTCTTGTAAGGCGCTACCCGCTGGGTGAATGACCAATAAATCTGCGGACAGATATAATCTATGTACTTCTTCGACTTCATCCACGTCTTTACGGGACTGTAGTAGGAAGTCTTGCTATACAAATTCTTAATATTTCCCGCCGGACTAATGCCAAAAACGCAATTCTCATCCACGTCCTTCACCGTGGCGTATACCTTCTTCACCATCTTATTCACATTATTCCTGCGCCAAGAAACCAGAGAGAGGCGTTTCTTTCCCTGTCGCTTGCATCTCTTGCTATAAGCCCTGTATTCCCGATAATCGAATTTCTTATACCCCGCCTTTCCTAAGCTGGGATAAAAATAGTCATCCATATGGATGCCATCCACATCATAGGCCTCCACTATCTCCCGCACTCCATCTGCCACCAATTTCTGTACTGCAGAAGATGCCGGATTGAAATATAGGCCGCCTCCCATCTTCAGCACATTTCTCCTCTTGGAACTGCTGCTTGACCTGCTCCATTTCCGAGCGATGGAATCCTTGGGCAAAGCGGAAATCTTCGTAGAATAGGCAATGCGGTAGGGGTTAATCCACGCCTGAATGGCAAGCCCCCTCTCATGAGCCGCCTTTACCGCATATTCAAAGGGATCAAACCCCGGATTTTTTCCCGCCCTTCCCGTGGCATATTTCGACCAAGGGAAATAGTCGGAGGGATACATAGCATCCGCAAAGGGACGCACTTGGAAGATCACTGTATTCATTTCATTCTTCTTGCAAGTGTCAAATGTCTTATTGATGTAGGACTTCCACTTCTTATAACTGGTGGCCTTCTTATTCATCTCGTCAAAATAAATCCACACGCCCTTCATCTCCAGCACAACGTACAGGGTATAAGACTTCCTATTTCCCTTTTTGTCCTCCGCCAGAATGCTGTATTTTCCATTCTTCTCCACAGAAAATACATCGTCAATGATTGCCGTGGCATCTTCCCAATCGCTATCCTCCAAGGATTTGATGGAACCCTTCTTGTATACCAGTTTCTGGATACCTTCCTCGGCTCCCTTTACCGTCACTTTCACCGTCGCCTTCTTGTTAGACACCGTATATCTTGCCTCAATCTTCAACGGATTCCGTTCCTCCTCGTCCCCGGCATCCACCACGGCCATCCGTATCACGCAGAGAAGCAGCACCAAGATGCCAATTCCAAGAAAAGCAAGTTCCTTCTTCCTCTTATCCTCCACCACATTTCCTCCTGTGCTTCCATAATCATCACTGCTCATATCCACTCATTCCCCTATGCGGCAATGCGTCTGCAAAAAAGCATATGCCGACGCCAGCGCAATTTTAACCATCTTACTGTAAAAATATGCCATAACTATGGCAAAATGCCCCTATTCGTTCAAACCGCCAAAAAGGCACAGGACGACGTTCCGTCCTGTGCCCCGCATGCATTTACGAATTAATACTTTCCAAAATCGTCTCCCAGAGAGATAATCTGCTCATTCTCGCTTGCAATCGGCGTTGCATTATACATAGTGGAAGAGGTCTGGAGTGCCGGAGCGGCTCCCCTGCTTCCTGAACCCAGATTGTAGATGGAAAGCATCTCTTTCATCCTAGATGCCTGACCTGATAATTCCTGACTGGCAGCAGCACACTGCTGGCTGGTAGCAGAGTTATTCTGAACAACCTGAGATACCTGAGTAACTGCCTGCTCGATCTGCGCAACGGCTGTTGCCTGATAATTGGAAGATTCCGCAATTCCCTTGATAATCGCCTCGCTATCCTTTACCACATTGGAGATTGCTTCCAGAGCCTTGGCCGTATCATCTGCAATCTTAGAGCCCTGCTGTACCTTGCTGATGGAATCTTCAATCAGCTCGGCAGTCTCTGCCGCAGCAGCCGCACTCTTAGAAGCCAGACTTCTTACCTCCTCAGCCACAACCGCAAAGCCCTTTCCAGCCTCGCCAGCTCTCGCCGCCTCAACCGCTGCATTCAATGCAAGGATATTCGTCTGGAATGAAATGTCGTCAATAACCTGAATGATCTTTGAAATGCTCTCAGATGCCTTATTGATGTCCTCCATCGCTGTCATCATGTCGCGCATCTGCACATTGCCCTGCTCTACATCTTCAATTGCGCGATTGACCATGCCAGCTGCCTCATTTGCCTGAGTTGCATTCTCCTTTGTCTTGTCCGCAATCTCATTGATGGATGCGGTAATCTCCTCAATGGCACTTGCCTGCTCGGTAGAACCCTGAGCCAAAGCCTGGCTGGCACTTGCCACCTGGGAAGAACTGAGGGTTACCTGGGAACCTGCGTCATTGATGCCTGACAGTGCGCTCAAATTATCCTCCACAAGCTTCTTCAGGGAATTGCCCATCACATCCTCCGATGATTTCGGCGTTACCTGAACTGTCAAGTTACCTTCGGAAACCTCCTCGGCAATCTTCGCCTGATACTTGATATTATCAACTACTTTCGTATATTCATCTACCAGTTCGCCAAACTCGTCATTGTGATACTTTACCATCTGAATATCCGTGCGCCCCATGGCGATATCTTTCGCCGCATTGGACAACTGGTTCACAGACTTCACAATCATCCTAATCAGAGACAACGCCATGAGAATTACAAGAACCACGGACACTGCCACGAAAACGAAATTGATAGTACGCGAAGTGCTGGCAATCTCATTCATATCTTCGATACTCTGTTCTCTGGAATCGCTAACAGCCTTTAAGATAACTTCCTTCTTCGCATCATCATTACTGACTTCATCCAATTTAGTTTTCAGTGCAACCTGCACCTTATCCGTCATGTCATGGACCTCTCCATTAATATTATTAATGGATCTTATTCCCATAAGCACGCTAACGATCAAAAGTATAACCGGAATAATAAAAGCGATAATCATTTTTGTCTTCATCTTCATGTTGTTCATACCTTAATCCTCTCTTTCTTCATCATGATTCACTTCATTCGTCTGCTCCGTTGCCGCCAAATCCTCGTCATTCAATAATTTTTCGGGATCCAACAGAAGTTTCACAGAATCACCAACCTTGCCAATGCCATATACATATTTATGATGTGCCGTGCCGGCACGGCCAACTGCTGGCGGCGGCAGGATATTCTTCTCCTTAATCTCTACCACGTCAGCAATCTTCTCCACAACCAGACCCACCATCATAGACTTGACATTGATGACAATAATGCAGGTCCTGTCATTGTACTCAAAAGGCTCTTGGTTAAACCTCAGCCTGACATCAATGACAGGAATCATCTTTCCCCGCAAATTTATCAGCCCCTTGATATATGGTTCCGTTTCTGGAATCGGCGTAATTGTCTGAAAGGAAATAATCTCATTGAGATACTGAATCTTGAGCCCGAAAAATTCATTTCCGGACTTAAAAGTCATATATTTTTCCTTTTGTCCATCATTTTCACTTGATATGGCATCCTCATCTCCCTGTATTTTCAGTTCGCTTGTCTTGTCCATACGGGTTTCCCTTTCCTTTCTATCATTTTATTCTATTAGTCCAGCAGGATCCAAAATCAAGGCAATGCTTCCGTCACCCAGCTGAGTACAGCCGGAAAGCCCTTTAATCTTCTTAATGTACGACGGAATTGGCTTCACCACGATCTCCTGCTCGCCTATCAGCTTATCCACGAAGAGACAAACTTTGCTGCCCTCCATTTCAAGAATGAGAATCATCCCATCCTCCACCGATTCCTTATAGTCAGTCAGGCCATACCACTTGCCTAGGCGAAGGACAGGGAAGCATTCTCCCCGGATCATAATGTACTCTTCCCCATTTGGCTCGTGTATCATCATGTCCTCTTTCACCCGGACAAATTCCTTAATCACGCCGGATTCCAATACAAAGGAGGAATTCCCCGTCTCCATGACGATGCCGTCAATAATTGCCAGCGTCAGCGGGATTTTCAGATTCATCACGCTCCCCAAGCCCGGCTCGCTCTCAATATCCAGCATGCCGCCGATGGACTGCAGGTTCTGCACCACTACATCCATGCCTACCCCTCGTCCGGAATACTCCGTAATCTGCTCGTTAGTAGAAAATCCAGGAAGGGTAATGAACTGATAGATTTCTTTATCCGTATAAGCAGAATCCGGCTTGCTTCCATCCAGAATCCCCTGCTTCTTCGCCTTGGCCAAAATCTTATCCCTGTCAAGGCCCTTGCCATTATCCTCCACGCTAATCCATACCTTGCCAGCCTCCGTTTTCGCCGACAGGGTAACCTTGCCTTTTTCCGACTTTCCACTCTCGGCTCGCTCCTCGTTGGTCTCGATTCCATGATCCACCGCATTCCTCACAAGATGCATCAAAGGATCCGAAATGTGTTCAATAATATTCTTATCCACCTCGGTCTGTTCCCCGATCATCTCAAATTCGATTTCCTTCCCCAATTTCCGGGAAACATCGAATACAATGCGGTTCATCTTCTGGAAGGTATTCGTCAAAGGAACCATTCGCATGGACATAATCACGTTCTGCAAATCCGTAGAAATCTTCGACATCTGGGCTGCCGCCTTATTAAAGCTGTTCAAATTCAGCCCCGGCACCTTCAAATCAGGATTCTGCAGCACTACGGATTCAGAAATGACCAATTCGCCAATCAAGTCCATGAGCTGATCCATCTTGCTCACGTCCACGCTAATGAAGGAAGTCTTCTCCGATTTCCCCTTATTCTTCGCCAATTTCTTGCGCTTGCCAGGCTCCTTGGACTTGATGACAAAATCACCAGGCTTAGCAGACTGCTTGGGCTTTTCCTCATCTCCCTCTGCCTTTGCTTTATCCTCAATCTCCTCCACGCTGGAATCCAAATCAATATGCACGTCGGAATCATGATCTCCAAAGTCAAATCCCTGCTGAAACCTTGTGGCATCGCACTCATACACATCTACTTTATCGATGTCGTAGCCTACACCGATAATGTTGCGTATTTCCTCCTCTGTGCTCTGTGTCTGCAGAAGAATCTTGAAGCCATTTTCGATAATCGTCTCGGAAATCGTCTCATCCGTCAAAATATCCTCCGGAGAGTACATGAGATCCTCCGCAATCTCCTTCAGCGCATACACGGTCTTGTATGCATGGACATTCGCCATCTCTGTCTCTGGAAAAAAAGTAATGTTAATCTCGTAAAAGTGGCTGGCATTGGTGGCAACCGGTGCTATGTAGAACTGTTTCGGCTCCTCGTGGACATTCTCCTTCTTCGGTGCCGACTTCTTGCTGTCTCCCTTTTTGTCGCCTCCCCCTATCATCTCCAGAAATTTATCCAGATCCGCTATGATACTGCTGGCATCACCGTCCACCGGATCCCCGTTCCGAATCTTATCCATCTCATTCGTGATAAAATCTGCCACATCCAGCACATGGGTCACAAGTTCCACATGTGGCACATTTTCGGGCTCGGATTCTCTCAAAAAATAAAAGACATCCTCCAGTTTATGTGATACAGCTGTGATATCATCAAACATCATGATACCCGAAGAGCCTTTAATGGTATGCATGGTTCGGAATATTTCGTTGATGCTGTCCTCGTCAAAGCACTCCTCATCCTTCTGTTCCAATACAGTCTCCTGAAGCTGCTCCAACAACTGCTCATTCTCAAACAGATAAATATCCAGCATGCCATCTGTGTTAAATTCTTCAGCCATATCCTTCTCCTTTCCTGCAATTTTTATATTAAATCAGATCGAGTTTTTTAAGCGCCTGCTCAAATCTCTCCTGATTAATTGGCTTACCGGAATAAATCGTACATCCCAGATCAAATGCCATCTTGACATTCTTCTCCTCATTCAGAGCGGTCGTCATAATGACCTTTACTGCCTTATCCTCGGGAATATTTCTCTCCTTTTCAAGATTGCGGATTCCCACCAGGGACTGGTAACCATCCATGACTGGCATCATAATGTCCAAGCATATCAGGTCGTAAGGCTCACCATCTTCCAGAGCCATCATAAATGCATCAACTGCTTCCATGCCGTCCACAGTCACATCGCATTCACCGTACTTTGATAGGAAATTCACCATAAATTTCCTTGTCACAAAATCATCCTCTGCCAATAGAATTTTCATACTTTACCTCATTTCTGCGCTGCCTTTTGCTGCATAAAAAGAACTAAAGTTCTTGCAAGTATTGTATCGCAGCGCAGACACAATACTTGCAACGCAAACTACGTTTGTGTTTTCTCTCCTTTACATTTTATTTAATAAAGCGTATGTTCTTCCTGCGATGTCAGTCAATTTCTCTTGATGCTCCACCGCTCCCAGATCATAAGCAACCTTGGGCATGCCATAAACAATACAGGTAGATTCATCCTGCCCGATAGTCCTTGCGCCGGCTTTCCTCATAGCCAGCAGTCCCTTCGCGCCATCGCCGCCCATGCCCGTCAGGATAATGCCCAGCGCATCGGCTCCCACTGCCTTGGCTACAGACTCAAAGAGCACATCCACCGAAGGGCAATGCCCATTCACTTTGGGTCCCGGCTTAATCTCCACCTGATATCCGCCATTCATCTTGACGAGATGCATGTGGCTGTCTCCTCCCGGAGCAATCAGCATGTGTCCCGGCATCACCCGGTCTCCCGTCCTAGCCTCCTTCACCCTGATATGACACTGGTCATCCAGCCTCTTGGCATACATCTCCGTAAACCCGGGAGGCATATGCTGCACCGCCACAATGCCGGGAATATCTGCGCCAAACTCCTTCACCACAGAGAGGATGGCCTCCGTCCCCCCTGTGGAGGCGCCAATCGCCACGACAAGATGGTTCTTTTTCACCGACATGCCCGGATGCTGCTGAATCATCAAAGAACGCTTGGCATTGCCCACCTGAGCACTCGATGCAACCTTAATCTTGACCAAAAGCTCATTCTGTATGAAGTTAAGCAGCTGAGCCTTGCTAGTCACAGCCGGCTTCGCCGCAAAATCCACAGCCCCCGCATTCAAAGCATCAAATACCTTGTCGCTCAAAGAACTAATCATCACCACGGGAAGCGGATACTGGGGCATAAGCTTGCGCAGAAACTCAATGCCGCTCATCTTGGGAAGTTCGATGTCCAGCGTCATCACATCCGGCTTATATGCAATGATTGCATCTCTCGCCTCAAAAGGATCACTGGCCGTTGCCACGATTTGTATCATAGGATCCCTGCTCAAATTTTGAACCAGAAGTTCCCTGAACATAATAGAATCCTCTACTACTAAAACCCTAATTGGTCCCATATCTTAACCTTTCCCTTCCTTTTTTCTGAATATCGAGGGCTGAACAATCTCAAACGGCGTACTTACTCGGTCAAGCGTCTCCGTCATGCCTATGAAAAAATATCCTCCTGGCACTAAATTGTCGTACACTTTTTGAACCAGTTCTCTTTTTGTCCTTTCATCAAAGTATATCATAACATTTCGCAAAAACACAACATGTAATTTTTTCTTAAAAGGAAATTGATCCATCAGATTAAATTTTCTAAATAATACCTCCTGCTTCAACTCCTGCTTCACCTGAAACTGCATCCCGCCACCCATGGGATGGAAAAAATGCTTTTTCCACTGTTCCGGCACACTCTTAAGCTGCTCCGCATGATAGACCCCCGCCATGGCCTGCTGCAGCACCCTGGTAGACACATCCGTAGCCAGGATCTTCGCATCCCACTCTTGGCGCTCCAATCCCAGAAAATCCGACACCACCATGGAAATCATATAAGGCTCTTCCCCCGTGGAGGCCGCACCGCACCAGATGCGCAAATCCTTCGTCCTGCTCTCCTTCGTCTTAGCCCAGGGCAGCACCACCTTCCTCAAGAAATTGAAATGTTCAAATTCCCTCATAAAATATGTATAATTGGTGGTAAGCAGATTGACCAGCATTTTCTCCTGAACGCCGGACTTGTCATTCTCCACAGCATTCATATAATCAAGAAAATTATGCCATCCCCCTGCCCGGATATGGTTCTCCAAGCGGCCTCTCACCATCTCCTTCTTACCTGTCATGTCTATGCCATATTTCTGCTTAATAAAACTTGAAATCCTTAAAAACTCTTCCTCCGTCATCAAAACTAATTCCTCCCATCCTGCTCTGAATTATAGTTTAGATTAATTGACGTGATATCTTGCAGCAAATTGCAAATATATCTTTATTCAATTCCTTCCCTGCCTCCTCCTTCATGACAGCAAAGGCTTCTTCTTTGTCCATATGCTTCTCCCCCGTGAGGACGCAGTACCTTTCCACCACGGAGACAATCTGCGCCGAAAGGGGAATCTCTTCCCGCTGCAATCCATCGGGATAACCGCTCCCATCCCAATTCTCATGGTGATACTTTACAATATCAATCGTAGTGCTGATAAAATCATTATAGTCATTGCCTATCTGCAAATCCTGCAGCAGTTTGACGCCGATATTCGTATGATCCTGCACGATGGAAGTCTCCTCCTCCGTGAGAGCCGACTTCTTCTGCAAAATCTCCCTAGGAACGCCAATATTGCCAATATCGCACAGCGGTGCAGCCAATTCGATGGTATCGATAAAGGTATCTGAGATCTGATCTTCAAACAAGGGAGACAGCTGCATTCCCTGCGCCAGTATTCTGCAATTCCTGCGCAGCCGCTCCACATGCTCTTCCTGATAGGAGGAATTTCGTGCTGCCACATTCGCCATGGCATACAGGATATTCTTCTTTTCCTGCTCCATCTGCCTCAACTGCTCACCCACAGATATCTGCAGTTTCCTGTTCATCTCCATCAATTCCCACTTCGCCACATGCAAGCGCAGATGGACGCCAACCCTGGCCTGTACCACCTCCGGGATAAAGGGCTTGGTAATATAATCCTCGCCCCCCAGCTGAAATCCCTCCACAATGTCATGGGGATCATCGAAGGCAGAGATAAAGACCACTGGAATATTTTTCGTCTTCTCGTTTCCCTTTAAGACCTTGCACAGTTCATATCCAGTCATTCCCGGCATGGAAATATCTGTCAGAACCAACTGGGGATGATGCTCTTCCGTCAGTTCCAGCGCCTGCTCCCCGCTCTCTGCCAGCACC
>CASGVX010000052.1 GCA_949346185.1 uncultured Lachnospiraceae bacterium | reverse complement strand
GCCGATAGGCAGCGGGGCTATCGCATGATAGGATGAATGGCTGTGAATAGTAACTCTCACAAGCGTTACTATCACGGATTCGCCTTGACAATCGGTGCAAATCGAATGCGAATCTTCGGTAATGCCTTTAGCTCCGCATAATAATTGGTCATCCAGTCATCTCCTTGGGAAGCATCATTCTCCCCGGAGGCTGGCGGTGCAAAAATCTTCAAGGTCATGTCCTCTTCCCCTTGCAGCGGCTTCTTGTAGAAGGCGCTCATCATATCAATGCACTTCACGCCAGGCGCCTTATAAAACCAATGGCCATTCAATTCCAGCATCAAATTCATATCCAGCAAGCCTTCCTCCTCAAAGTAAGCCTCGCAGAATACCGGATTCTTCTCAAAATGAATGGGAATCGCCACGCCCTCTGCGTCCTCAGAACCACCCCAGCGGAGTTTTGCCGGAAGGGAAATGTCTGCTCCCTCCTCCATCGCCGGACTGAAAAAGTCCTCATGGATAATTTCCCGATAGGTATCCAGTATGGGCTGCTCAATGCCCACATTGGCATTGTTGGGATCCTCAATCTCTAATCCCAGCCGTCCCCTGTCCCGCATCTGATACAAAGTAAATCCGCTAAGCCATCTCTCCTTATCTGCCTTCAGCTTATCGCAGAAATCCCTCAGCATCTCCGCCTGATCATATGCCCCCGTCACATCTCCATCTGCATTGAACTCAGAAAGCACCATGGGTTTTTTCACACCATTATTTACATAGGTATATCTATCATAACTCTTCTTTGCCAGCTGATAGATCTTGTCCACCGTATGACGGGCAAAAGTATCTCCACCCTCTTCCGCAATATCGTAAGGCCAGCCCCAATGCAATGCCATATAACGGTCTACTGATACGATATCCGCAGCTCTGGATGCCTCTGCGAAAATATCTTCCATCTCCATTTTCTCATCATCCAGTTCCTTGCACCCATCCAAGCAGATGATGACCTTCACATTGGGCGCCTCCCTGTGAATAATTTCACAGCAATGGGTAAAGAACGCCGCCACTTCCTCATAGGACGCCCGCTTATTGAAAGAAAACCAGTCGCCCGTGGCCTCATGGTTGATGCGCAGCTGCACCCGCCCGAATGTGCGCAAATCCTTGGCAATAGCAACGATATGGTCATCCGTCAGCTTCGGGTCTATGGTCATAGTCAGGAGCACGTCCTGCCCATGCTTCCGCACATCCCGCATATAAGTAAAGGGCTCATCATCCAGCGTGCCATGCAAGCCTCCCTTATAAGTAAAATAATCGTCATAGGGAAAATCCCACGCAAATTGCACCGAGGGGTCTGCATGCACCACGCTGGCCCGCCCCGGCCACTTGTCGTCATTGGGATAATAGCAGTACATCAAGTTGATTGCTCGGTGAGGCCTCCCTAATTTCTGCAAAATATAATCCTGATCCACATACTCCCCACGCTCGCTTCCATCCCCCAAATCTACCGCACACTGTGCCGGTCCCATGTGAAGTGCTTTTGCTTTCAAATCGCTCATTTTTGTTCCTCCTGTATTTCGTTTTTAAATCACGCATACCGCAATTTCCGATAATATGCTCTCATTATAATAGAAAGTTTGGTCTCTAGCAATATTCCCACGCAAAAAAACTGAAGACACACCCAACATATCTCCAGTCTCCAGTTTTTCTGCACGCTTGTTTGTACATAAGGAATATCCGAGCTTTTCTCAAAGCTTTCTATCCCACACCTATTTTCACCTTTATTTTATCAAACGAAATGTTATATTTCAAGATTTTTTGTTCTATTTTGATGTCAAAATTAACATTTTCGTTCAAATACATAAAAACAATCCACGATATTTGTGCAATGTTTACAATAAAGGTTTGCAAAATAAGCGGAAACACTTCTCTACTTCTCTCTAGTAAACTTGCCCCGCCAAATCCGGGACACGCAAACAGCGCCAATCACTGCAAGCACCGTAGAAGTATATGTATAAGGAACATGAAGAAGATATAGCAGCACTTCTGCCAATGCCGCCCCAGCCAAAATCAAGCACTCGGCTATGAGAGCCTTCCTCTGCCTCTCCCGCCCAAAAGAAGCATTCGGGTTTATTCCCATTTTCTCGCTAAATTTGGGGCTATTTGCCAAGCATACCATCCCAGCGCCCATGCAGAAAACTCCAAAGAAAATATCCTGCATCACTGCATTTTTGGGATAAATCGCTATAATCTCTCCCACAATTCCTAAAATAGCAATAAAATAATTAAACCTTACCATATTAACCCCCTAAAACATCGCTGTATTCAACTACGCATCCTAGAAAGAGTTTCGCAAGCGAAACCCTCCGCCTCTTTCATATTACTATTCGCAGTCATTCATTCCTTCATGCGATATTCCCTCTGCTGAGTGTATCATTTCTGACTGATTCGCCACCTTTTCGGATGTAAAATGATTCTGCTCCCCATTTCCCGGCATGAACTGATTCTGTCCCTGATTCTGCATGCTATTTCCCGGCATGAATTGGTTCTGTCCTCCTGGCACGGCATATGGTATTTTCTGTACCAATACTGGCGTAGGCACCGCCAGCGACACCTTATGCTCATATACGACATAAGTATCGCTGAGAATGTCATGCAGCCCACGCTTCCTCTTATCTGCCCCCACCATAATATAGCCCACGCATGCGATCAGGCGGGAGAGAAACCTTCCCACGCTTTCCCGAAAGACGATTTCAAAAAAGGTAGGCTTCCTGTCCTCACTGCTGATTACCCGCAGGTGAAACAGCCTTTTGCCCAAAGTGGCTCCCGTATAGTAAGTGAGCAGCGCAAAATAACAAACTCCCAATACATAATACACAATGTCCAGTACAGAATACTTAAATATAAAATCTCTCTGGAGCAGATTTTCCGTCCCTAAGGAAGCAAACCAGATGGGAATTTTAATAAATAACAAGCCTGCACCAATAATCAATGAATCCACGATAAATGCAGCAAGCCTTACGAAAAAGCCCGCGTACACCCTTACTGATTCCTTATTCTGCATAATACTTCAACACCCCGCTTCCCCGATTCTCCATAATGTCCGTCGCCAAGTCAATCTCTGACTTGGGAAGTATTTTCTTCGCCTTCATAAAAAGCAAATCAAAGATATCCCTATTCATATCACTCTCCGGCACATAAAATTCTATATCATCATCTAAGCCCGCCTGGCTGACAAAGTCCGCTTTCGCCTCCTCTATATCAGAGATTTCATCAATCAAGCCATTTTCCTTCGCCTGCTTTGCGGAATAAATCCTGCCGTCTGCCAAAGCTCTCACAGTAGAATTGCTCATATTTCTGCCCTTGACAACAACTTCCACAAACTGGTCATAGGACTCATCCACTAGCGATTGGAGAATCTGCCGCTGCTCCTCCGTCAATTCCGACCCCACGGAACCCATGGCCTTATTCTTTCCGCTGGTAATGTCAATCTCCTTGATGCCCAGCTTGTCAAATAATCCCTTGCAATTAACCAGCGAAACGATCACGCCAATGGAGCCGGTCCAAGCATTGCGATTGGCATAAATCTTATCTGCGGCCATGGCTATGTAATAGCCTCCGGAACATGCCTGGTCAGCAAAAAATGCCCAAATGGGACGATGGGTATTTTCCTTATACTGCATCAGACGCAGATACAATTCATCAGACTGATACACGGTACCGCCAGGGCTATTCACAAATAAAAGGATTCCTTTATTTTTCTTGGATTTCTCCATCTCCTCGATATACTCCATATACATGTCATGATTATATTCATCTTCAGAAGAAACCACATCCGATGGACCGATTTCCCCTACTATATTAATGATACCAATATGATCCTTTGCGGGAAGGTCTTCCCCATCAAACAAATCATCATCAGAAAATAAATCATCACCTAGAAATGAAGAGGACACCGACTTTTCCCGTTTCATATTTGCCATCAGCTTTCCCGAAATCACATTTGACACAACGCCCGTCACTCCCACGGCAACAATCACGGCTCCCGTTATAATAATGCTGACCAACTGCTTATTTTTCATAATAATATTCATTCCTTTCGCTTTACTCAGGGCACGAAATGCCACAATGCAACAATGCCACCCTCAACGGCGCCATGCACCGAACATAAGCCATCGCTCTTTTTGCTCCCTGATTAAGAGAACGACAGAGAATTTCTTCCCTGTCGTTCCCATTTTCCTATAATGTCTGCAACACGTTACCATTCACCATCATTCTTACCCTCTGTGAATAGCTCTCTGTCCAACAGCATGAACCGCTGCGAACAGCGGTTACAAGATGCCTATTCTTCCCCCTCTGGCAACTCCACTGCAACCTTTTCCAGATTCCAAATTTCCTTTGCATATTCCTCTATCGTACGGTCAGAAGAGAATTTTCCTACCTTGGCAACATTCAGCATGGCCATCTTTGACCATCTCTCCGTATCCTTGTATGCCTCTTCCACTCTCTTTTGCGCCTCTGCATAAGAGCGGAAATCCTTCAATATGAAGTATATGTCCGGACGACCACCCTGCCCATCCAGCAGAGAATTATAAATATCCCGGAACTCCTCCGGATTGCCCGGTGCATATGTGCCATCCACCAGCTGAGTCAATACGGCGCGCACCTCTGAATCCGTATTATAAATCTCCCTGGGGTTATACTGATTATTATGCTCATAGGCAATGACTTCATCGGAAGAAAGGCCAAAGATAAATGCATTCTCCTCGCCAACCTCTTCCACTATCTCCACATTTGCCCCATCCATCGTACCCAGCGTAACTGCGCCATTCAGCATGAACTTCATATTGCCCGTTCCCGAAGCCTCCTTGCTGGCAGTAGAAATCTGCTCTGACACATCTGCCGCCGCAAATATCAGTTCAGCATTAGACACCCGATAGTTCTCAATGAATACTACCTTAATCTTATCGCCAATGGACTTGTCGTTATTGACCACATCTCCCACGCTGGTAATCAACTTAATGATAGCCTTGGCTCTATGGTAGCCAGCGGATGCCTTGGCGCCGAAGATAAACGTGCGGGGATAGAAATCCATGTCAGGATTCTTCTTCAACTCATTATACAGATACATGATATGAAGAATATTCAGCAGCTGACGCTTATACTCATGAAGCCTCTTTACCTGCACATCGAAGATAGAGCGGGGATTCACTTCCACGCCATTATGCTCCTTGATATATTTTGCCAGACGGACTTTATTCTGATATTTGATATTCATAAATTCCTTGCGGCACAACTCATCATTGGCATAGACAGACAGTTCGTCAATATGTTTCAGGCTGGTAATCCACTCATTTCCGATTTTCTTTGTCACCCAGTCTGCCAGCAGCGGATTTCCATGAAGGAGGAAACGACGCTGGGTAATGCCATTGGTCTTATTGTTGAACTTCTCAGGCATCATCTGATAGAAGTCCTTCAATTCCTGATTCTTCAAAATCTCGGTATGCAGTCTGGCAACGCCATTCACTGAAAATCCCGCAGCGATAGCCAGATGCGCCATTTTCACCTGTCCGTCGTATATAATTGCCATGCGCTCTACCTTGCTATAATCATCCGGGTACATCCTCTGGATATCCAAGATAAAGCGACGATTAATCTCCTCAATAATCTGATAAATGCGGGGAAGGAGTCTGGAGAACAATTCCAGCGGCCATTTCTCCAAGGCTTCCGACATGATTGTATGGTTTGTATACGCACATGTCTTATTGGTAATGCGCCATGCCTCATCCCACTCAATGCCGTACTCATCCACCAGAATGCGCATCAGCTCTGCAACGGTAACCGTAGGATGGGTGTCATTCAGCTGAAAACATACTTTTTCATAAATCCTGCGAATATCGTCATGCTTCTCCATGTATTTTGCAATCGCACGCTGAACACTGGCTGATACGAAGAAATACTGCTGCTTCAGGCGAAGTTCTTTCCCTGCCATGTGATTATCATTAGGATAGAGCACCTCGCAAATCGTCCTAGCCAGATTCTGCTGCTCCACAGCCTTCTGATAGTCACCTTTATCAAAAGAATCCAAGTTAAAGGTATCCACGGCCTCTGCATCCCAGATACGAAGGGTATTGACAACATTGTTATTGTATCCAACTACCGGAAGATCATAGGGCACAGCCATCACAGACTGATATCCTTCCTGGACGAACTTGTTGCGTCCAGTGGCCTCGTCTCTGTGGATTGCCACATAGCCCCCAAATTTCACCTCTTGTGCATATTCCGGACGCTTCATCTCAAAGGGATTGCCATATTTTAACCAATTATCCGGCCTCTCTACCTGATAGCCATTCTCAATTACCTGCTTGAACATGCCATACTTGTAGCGAATGCCGCATCCATAAGCAGCATATCCCAACGTGGAAAGAGAATCCAGAAAACATGCAGCCAGACGACCCAATCCGCCGTTACCCAGTGCGGCATCCGGCTCCTGATCCTCAATGACATCCAAATCCAGCCCCAACTCTTCAACGGCATCCTTAATTGCCTGATTGCCCTTTAAGTTAATGATAATATTTCCCAAGGCGCGCCCCATCAGAAACTCCATAGACAGATAATACACCGTCTTGACATCTTTCTCCTCATAAGTCTTGTGAGTAGCCATCCACTGATCCACCACAAAATCCTTCACAGCGTAAGCAACAGCCTGGAAAAGCTGCTGATTATCTGCTTCCTTTACAGACTTGCGAAACAATACCTTGACGTAATCTTCCACTTCTTTCTTAAATTCGTCTTTATTGAGCTCTTTCATACAATGTTCTCCTCCCATTGTCTCCGTAATAAAAAGTGTCATGTCGTTACTATTCACAGTAACATTATGTCCATTATATAACACCACATTTTAAAATGCAATTTGCTCCCTCACTTTCAGCAAACTACACAGATTTGGAAAAAATATGGCATATTTTTGTACTATTTGCTCATAAAATATAGCAAATGAATTAAAATTGGTGTCTTAATCTGTTAATCGCATGAGCACGTATCGCTGCCAGACGCAGATTAAGCTGAAATGGAGGAGTTTCATGTACAAATTATCCCGCCATTTGATTACCAGAATGACTATCTGCTTCATATTATGTCTTTGCCTCTTTCTTGCGGGATGCGAAAGGGAGACCCGCCCAGAAAAAATAGGAAAACTGGAATATACCCTGGTAGCCGGAAGCGATGTGCCCCAAGAGTTAAAAAAACTCATTAACGATCGAAAGAAAAAGACCTTTGAACTCACCTATTCGGAAAATTCCTGCCTCTATATCGTCAGAGGCTACGGAAAACAGAAGAGCGGAGGTTACAGCATCAAAATCAACGATTTTTATCAGGCGAAAGATACCCTGGTTCTGGATACGGAACTATTTGGCCCCAAAAAAGACCAAAAAGTATCAGACCAGCCCAGTTATCCCTACATCGTCATCAAGGCAGAGTATCGGGAAGAACCTGTGACTTTTTACTGATATTTCTACAAGCCAGCCGAAAGGAATGGTTGGCAAATCCAATGGTATCCCCCTCTTGGCAGAGAATCCTCTCCTTGCCAGAAACCATCTTCCCATTCAGAAAGGTTCCGTTTGTAGAATCTTGATCCATCAGAAAAAACTGGCGATTTTCCTGATAAATCACTGCCTGCTGCCTGCTGACTTCCGGAAAGGGAATCACCACATCCCCCGTCCCATCCCTGCCTACCAGCACCTTCTCTTTCCGGGGCAGCGGGTATTCGTCCATTCCCTCCCGCCTGAAAGACATATTTCTCCACAAAGCACCGCAATAAACCAGATAATACTCTGTCTTTGGTGTCGCTGCATTGCCTGACGCAGGCTCTCTCTTTCTCTCTTGCTCCGGCAATTGTTCCTCATAATCAGAAAAATATCTATCTAGCCCTTCTAGAGAAAAACAGTCCGATGTCAGCCTGTCATACAGCCCATAAATAAACTTTACCGCCCGCTCGTCCCCATGGTCTGCGTGCTGCATCAAATATTCCACCAATGCTGTATAATCCCGTTTCAAATCTCCCTGATTTCCCGGAAGATAGCAAAGACCCATCCTCCTCTCCACACGATTCCAAAAAATATGTTCCGGCACCATGCGATATTCTTCAGATTTGAGAAGATACTCCTCTCCCCTCTCAACAATTCCAATCACCTCTGAACAGAGAAAATATAATGCATCAAACCCCCCCTTCTTCCTCTCAAAATATTCTGTAATCGACTGCAGGCCTGCCGTGTCATATCGAAAGCAAACCTTGTCATCCAGATAATAATACTGAAAAGGCAAAAGTTCCGATATCCTATTGTGTTCCATCATATTCCAGGGCAGCCGGGACTTTTCTGCCAATTCAATATCCACCTGCAATAAAACGCCTTCCCCTGCCATCACTTCTTCCATCTCATCACCTCCTCAGGGTGTGCGCAAGAAATCTCCCTTGACCAAGATATTTTCTGCATTTCATTCAAAAAAAATGTCATTACAGGTATGTTCCACATAGCCTGCGCCTCCACGGTTCCCTTGATTGACTTGTGCGTCTTTGACACGCTTGCCTTTTTCACTCGTACAACCCACAGCCCATCCTCCACTTTCGCCCTCATAGAAACATTATTTGCCGAAAGCGATTCCTCTGCCATGGAGTACAGCGCCTCGCAACCGTTTGCCTGCACTACAATCCTGTCATGAAAAAGAAATAACAAATACAGAATCACAAATATAATCCCCAGCAGAATCGGCACTATGAAAGATGCCTCCACTGTAAAACTTCCCTGACGCCAAAGTTTTCCCTTTCCCCGATTTGTCCTCATCATTCACCTCCCAGAAACCAAACCATCGCCTTCAGCCGATAGCCGCTATCCAAATGCCACAAATAAATATGCCGCAAGCACAAAGGGAGACAATGGCATCTCGTATTTTCTCCCTCTCTTTTTCAGCACAACCAGCGGTAGCGCCACCACAAATGTCAAGAAAAATGTGACATAGACCAATATGCAATTCCCCTTCCATCCCAAGCCGGCTCCCGTCATGCCAAAAAGAAAGGCATCCCCCACTCCAATCTGTCCGCCAGAGATCCTATGCATCGCCAAGAAAAAGGCAAGAGACCCCACATAATAAAAAAGGGAAGATTAAAGCCTTAAAAAAAGAGTCTCCCCATCCCAAGTACACTCCTGAACCACTTCCCGGACGATTTCATTTCGTTCTGTAGCGGAGAAACCGTCCAATCCGCTCATAAGCCTTGCTATTTCGGCAGTTCTGCTTTCCGTTGTTTTCGCTGCGTTCTTATTCTTGCGAGCTTCGGCCTTTGCAATTTCGATTTCACGATTCAAAGCTTCCAAGTCCAGATCCTCTTTCTCGATCTGAGCGACAATATACTTTGCAGCAGTCGAGCCTTCTGAGTCGGACAAGGTTTCTGTCAACCGCTCAATCTTCGTTCGTAGGTTATTGGCACGGCGTTCCATCTCCTTCAGAATCGCATCGTCATCCTGCGCCTCCTCAATACCTGCATACTTAAGAATGATACCGGGATCAGCTTCTATCTGCCTGAATATGTCAAGGACTTGGCTGTCAAGGATATTACACTTAATCATTCGCATATCGCAAGCATCCACGCCTTGGCGCATTCTTTTTAAACAGTAATAGTGGCTTGTAACACCATGGACAAGTTTTTTTCGTGACACTTGCATCAAACCGCCGCATTTCGCACAGCGTAGAGTTCCTTTGAGTAGCGGAATGTCGTATTTTTGTTTTTTATTAAAGGTATTCTGCCGGAATCTCTCTTGCACAGCAAGCCACTTTTCTGCAGATATAAACGGAGTATGTTTCCCGGAGCAGACGATCCATTGATCATGCGGTTGAATTTGGTGTTTTTTATTCTTCTCTGTGGAGCGTCCGTATATCATAACACCATTTTCCCCATTCCAAGAATCCCGTTCGTCCGCCATCTGGCATCCGAGGTTTGAATAGAAGTCCCAGACCTCTGGTGTTGCTGGTACGCAGTAAGGCATTGTAAGTATCTTGTGAAGTTGCGTTGTAGAAAAGAATGCGCCATTGACCGTCTTAATTCCTTTCTTTCGGAATGCGGTCTCCATTCCCTGCAGAGAATAGTTATTCTGTAGGAAGGTGTCGAAGATCCACTCCACATACTCCGCCTCTTCTGGTACCGGCACGATTGTGACGTGCTTTTTCCCATTGCTCTCTATCTTCTCTCTGCGGTATCCGTATGGCGGATTTCCTCCCGTCCAGAAACCTTTCTTTGCGAGACCTATCATATTGTCGGTCACTCTGGCCGCTATGGTTTCACGCTCCATCTGAGCAAATACCATCGTAACATACATCATGGCTTTGCCAATGGGGGTGGCGGTGTCAATATTTTCCTTGATCGAGACAAACATCACATTCTTTTCTTCAAGCATCGCATATATGTTGGCGAAGTCCC
>CASGVX010000051.1 GCA_949346185.1 uncultured Lachnospiraceae bacterium | reverse complement strand
CACTTAGGGACTGTTAAAAAATAACTTTGCATTTTGCGTAAGCTGGAATTTTCATCTGCAAGGCGGAGGAGGAAGTCGTAGCGGGCTACGGCGACTGACAACAACGCAGCAGATGGAGATTCCAGCAAGCAAAATGTGAAGATTTATTTCTTAACAGTTCCTTAATTCTATTAAATCTCCCTTAAACTTCTTTTGCCTTATTTGTTGCAATCATCATCTTGTTTCCTTTATCATCCATAATGACCTACATAACATTGATGGAACTGTCAGAAGCAAATCGGTCTATCTCTGTAAGCTGCGAGGATTTGTAGATGAAGAATCGAATTTTCTTTCCGTATTCCTCCGCAAAATGTTCCTGTGTTACCTGAAGGGATTTGTAACCCCCTTCCCTAATGGCAATACTTGGCACAACAATGATAAACTTACTCCAACCATAGTGCTTATTTAACTCATACATAGTCTTGCAGTATGTATAGGTCTTGCCAACACCCGTCTCCATCTCTATCGTCAGATTGTACCTGCCCTCCAGTTTATTAGAGGGTTCAATCTGATTTGCTCTCTATCCCGCAAAGCCGGATAGTCTTTGAGGTTCAAAAAATCCAAAACATAGGGATCTTTAATGAATTCTTCCACAGCAAGTGGCTTTAACAGTTCCTTTGCCTCATTCATCACAGGCTCTTTTTCCCTACTGCTAAGAAGCCTTTCATAATACAGTGTTGAAATCTGGCGGTCTAACTGACGGCCAGACCATGCACAGGCAACCGCTTCATTCATATACCACTGCCTTGCCTCCTCGTTTTCAACACGGAGAAGTGCCCGGTAATGTGTCCATGTCAATTGCGAACGCAGTGCGTTCGCAATTGGAAACATCACATAAAACTTTTTCATCTGCTGAAGAGTTCTGACCGAAAATCCCTTCCCAAATTCCTGCTGAAGCCTGTTTGATATTTCCGGTAAAATAGATTTTCCATAGTCTGACCTTAAGTTTCCACTCTGCTCGTGTTCCACAATAATTTTGCCTATCTGCCAGTATGCCTGAACCATGGAAAAATTGACCGAAGTATATGCCTGTTTCCTTGACTGCAAAAGAGTTTCTTTTATCTCGGAATATATGTTTTCATATGCGGTTAATTCCTTATTGTCCATCATAACCATGCCTTTCTGTTTATTCATAAGGTTCCGTAATATCTGTGTTTACAAAATCTTTACCCTGATATCCGGTGACAACATCTTGAACACCTCACCCACATTAATTGGCTCGGTCTTTTGGAGATGGGTTTTAGCCGTTCTGGGAATTTCCCAATCTCCGTAGTGCTGTAATATTTCTCAATATGCTTCCGCGAACGGGCAATCGTTACACTGTCAAGCACCTCAAAAAAATCAAAGTCAAGCATGGACAGCAGGGTTTCCGTGGTTCGTCTGTCTGCATCCAGCTTATTCCATGCATTAAAAGCCCGCTGTGCATTCCTGAAAATCTCCTCAATGGATTTGTTTGTATCCAGTTTGTTGTTAATCAGTGAGGAATCCCCCTATATTCACATTTTCTCCGTTTGCCATCTTGCCAAGTGTACTAAAGGCAACTCCTGACATCCGCACGATATCTCCCCTTTTAATTTCCCTGCTAATCATCAGTTTAAATAATGGTTTATAAGATACTGCCATATCAAGACCTCGCATTTTTAGATTAAAATACTATTTTTTAAATAAATTTAGTATAACACATATGCTGAATGATTGCACAAACATTTTGAAATCTCGTCAATTGAATGCTTTGCAAAATTATTTATGGTGGTTAGGGTAAAATCCTAAACTATTGCTGCTGAGCCATTATCAAACAAAATTATTTTGATTTGTCCAAAAAATCCCTAGGACACAAAGGACAGAACAACGGCACGGATACCAAAAAAAATCGAGGTACATGAGTCATCGCCCATGCACCCCGAAATGCTGTAATTCCTTATTCTAAGCCATTCACGGTTTAGCCGAAATACCTCTTAAGAAGTCCTTCAAATGCCTTACCATGTCTAGCCTCATCTCTAGCCATCTCATGAACGGTGTCGTGGATAGCGTCCAGACCCAGTTCCTTAGCCTTCTTAGCGATAGCCATCTTGCCGGCAGTAGCGCCGCACTCAGCCTCTACGCGCATTTCCAGATTTTTCTTTGTGCTGTCTGTAACGACTTCGCCCAGCAGTTCTGCGAACTTCGCTGCATGCTCAGCCTCTTCGTAAGCAGCCTTCTCCCAGTAAAGTCCGATCTCGGGATATCCCTCCCGGTGTGCTACGCGGGCCATTGCCAGGTACATGCCTACCTCTGAGCACTCGCCATTAAAGTTATCCCGCAGCCCTTGGAGAATTTCCTCGTCAACGCCCTTTGCAACGCCTACCACATGCTCGGCAGCCCAGCTCATCTCTCCCTCTTCAGCCTTGTTGAACTTCTCAGCAGGAACGCCGCACTGTGGGCACTTCTCCGGTGCTGCGTCTCCCTCGTAAACATAACCACATACAGAACAAATGAATTTTGCCATAATAAAATTCTCCTTTTCTAATTTATTTTGATTTCAACTAAACAATAATAATTACTGTTTGTATCACATTATAGCATCTATTTTCTGCTTGTCAATATCTTTTTGTAAAAATTTATTTGCCATTCGCAGTTCTTTCCCTCTCATGTATCTAAAATACACATACCGAAAGTAACCACATCGTTTTCAATAAATAGCAACAATCATTGTGTCCAATTTGATTCAATTCATGCATTCTTTGCATAGTCCGCGGAAATACACTACATGGTCTTCTATTTTTCCATCAAACTTGGCTTCCGCAATGACGTTGACATGATCGATAGGCATCATTTCCAAATCAATAATGCTGTGGCACTTTTTGCAATAAAAATGATAATGGGGGCGGGTGTCTCCGTCAAAATGATCCAAGCCGTCGCCGCATTCCAAGCGGACGGCATCCCCATGATCTACCAGAAAGTTTAGGTTTCGGTAGACGGTGCCAAGGCTAATGTTTGGAAATTCCTTCTTCACATTGTCATACACGATCTCCGCAGTGGGGTGGGCTTTGCTCGCCATGAGGAAAGATTTGATTGCCTCCCGCTGCTTGCTGCGTCTGATTTCAGCCATAAGCATCACTCCTTAATAATAATCGTTATTATTATAGAAAGGATGGGGGGAAAAGTCAATAGAAATTGCAATCCATTTTCTTCCTTTGGGACAGGGGGGGCATTGAATATCAATAGCTTTCGTAATATAATGGGTATTGCTTGCGGTGGCTGCTAATTTGCCGCAGATGGCTTATGCAGGGCTTGCGATGGTTTAGCTGACTGGAAGGAAGTCGGGGCATGTCGGCCGAGAAAAGATGATGGGAGCGGTATCATGAGACAAAAGGAAATTTATAAATTTTATATTGGTAGAATCGGCAGAAATCTGATTACTTTTTTGAGGTGGGGAATTTTTTCTGTAATCGTGGGGGGGACCGTGGGGCTGGTCAGCACATTTTTTGCATATTGCCTGGGGCGGGTTACCAGTTGCCGGGAGCAGAATCCCTGGCTGCTGCTTTTGCTGCCCTTCGGAGGCTTGGCCATTGTGTTTCTGTATGGCTTTTTTCATAATAATAAAGATAGGGGAACCAATATGGTGCTCTCCACGATTCACGCAGAAACGGAACTGCCATTTAAGATGGCTCCGCTGATTTTTGTCTCAACGCTGGTTACTCATTTGCTGGGAGGCTCTGCGGGAAGGGAGGGAGCTGCGCTGCAGCTGGGAGGAAGCATTGGCAACCAGCTGGGACGCTGGTTTCGCATGGATGACAAGGACAAGCGGATCGTGGTAATGTGCGGGATGAGCGCGGCCTTTTCGGCGGTGTTTGGCACGCCCATCGCCGCTTCTATTTTTGCCATGGAAGTGGTAAGCGTGGGAGTGATGTACTATGCGGCACTGGTTCCCTGCGTATTTTCTTCTCTGATTGCTTGGAAGGTGGCAGGGATGTTCGGATTGGGGGGAAGTGCCTTCCAAATCACGGATCATGTGGTATTTCATTTTGTGCCTAGCATTAAGGTTATTGGCCTGGCGCTGTGCTGTGCAGGCCTATCCGTTCTTTTCTGCATGGTTCTCCATGGATTGGGAGATTTGCTTTATGGAAAGATGAGGAATCCTTATGTGCGCATTGCCGTGGCATCCTTGATTATCATCGGGCTGACATGTCTGCTGCAGACTTCGGATTATATGGGGACGGGGGTTCCGGTGATTGTCCGGGCGATTCAGGGAGATGCCAGGCCGGAGGCTTTTCTGCTGAAAATGCTCTTTACGGCACTGACTCTGGAAGCGGGCTTTAAGGGCGGGGAGATTGTCCCCTCTTTCTTTATTGGTGCCACGTTTGGATGCATATTTGGGCACATTCTGGGAATTTCTCCTTCCATGTGCGCAGCGGTGGGCATGGTTTCTGTGTTTTGCGGCGTCACGAACTGCCCAATTACTTCTATGCTCATTGCATTTGAATTATTTGGCTATCGGGAAGTGCCATTTTTCCTCATCGCTATCAGCGTGAGCTACCTCATGTCGGGCTACTACGGCTTGTACCATGACCAGACGATCGTGTACTCAAAATATAAGACGGAATATATTAACCGCAAGGCGAGGGATTGAACTGTTGTAATTTAATGATTTGCTGCGAAATATTGGAACACATTTTGGGGAGCAGGGGAGTGGGGGTCAACCAGAGGGCGCAGAGGTTATTCACAGTGACCGTGAATCGTAACTGGAGGTGCTATGAATAGATGCAACAATAGCAGATAGTAGTTGACAAGCTGGAATAGTACCTTATATAATAATTACAATCTTAGTAAGAACGGTTGAATATGTTATTGCTTCGGCGGTTGAACATCACTAGCGGATATATTCGAAAATCTATACTTTGCAGAATTTTGCAATATTTAAGTTCTGAAGCAATACATCTGACAATAATTAAGTAAGTGGGAGGTAATGTTAAAATGAAAAGCATTCGAACCAAAATCACCCTATGCCTTATTCTGACTGTTCTAATTGGACTGGTTGCATCTGGAACTTCAAGCATTATGCTAAACTACAACAATACCATGTCTACAGTAGAGCAGATGATGAGCCAGACGGCGGTTCTGGCGGCAGGACGCGCGCAACAAGAGTTGGAGGTGTACAAGAACGTCGTCATGGAGGTGGGATGTATACCTCAGTTATCTGATCCGAAAGTGTCGGTGAAAGAAAAACAGACTATCATTGACGGGCGGGTGTCTATGCATGATTTCCAGAGGGGAAATATTGTTGGCGCAGATGGTATCAGCATCTTCGATGGGAAAGATTATTCAGACCGTGAATATGTGCGCCAGGCCATGCAGGGAAATGTATTTGTATCAGAGCCGCTGATTAGCAAGGTTACCGGGGAGTTGTCCATCATGGTAGCGGCACCTCTTTATTCTAAGGGCAAATATGGGGAATCTATTGTGGGCGTTGTATATTTTGTTCCCCATGAAACCTTTTTGAATGATATCGTATCAGCCATTCAGATTGGAGAGAACAGCAGGGCTTACATGATTAATAAGTCTGGCGATACGATTGCCGACATCTCTCTTGATACGATAACGGTTCAAAATATAGAATCGGAGGCGGAGAAGGATTCCTCGAAGAAGGAGCTGGCGGCGATTCATGCCGAGATGCGCAAGGGGAAAAATGGATTTGGAAGTTATGAAAACGGAGAAGATAAAATGTTTGCGGCTTATGCTCCCGTGGAGAATACAGACGGCTGGAGCATCGCAGTGACTGCGCCACAGATTAATTATCTGGCATCTACGAGGGATGCCATGGTGATTAATATCATGGTGATTGTGGCATCCATACTGGTTTCCGTCATCGTTGCCCTTATACTGGCGGTCAATATTGGCAAACCTATGAAGGCTTGCGTGAATCGGATGAAGCTGCTGGTGGAGGGTGATTTGGAGACGCCCATGCCAAAGAGTGCCAACAAGGATGAAACCGGCGTGCTTGTCAGGTCCACCGAGGCTCTGGTGGAGGGGCTGCGCATCGTCATTAACGATATCAGCTACCTGCTCAACGAAATGGCAAATCAGAATCTGGATGTCCATACGCAGCATGAGGAAGTATATGTGGGCAGTTTCCAAGATATTTTGCATTCCATGCGCAATATGAGGGTCGGGCTGAGCGGTGCCGTGCGTCAGGTCAATTATTCTGCAGAGGGAGTGGCGAATGCCAGCAATCAATTATCCACAAGTGCGCAGAAACTTAGTCAAGGCACCACAGAACAGGCCAGTGCGGTACAGGAACTGGCATCGCAGATCAGCATGATTTCCCAAGAGGTTAAAAGCACGGCGAGTGGGGCATTAGATGCAAGGAGCCAGACCCATCACACTGGAGAAGAAGTTTTTCTGTGCAATCAGAAGATGCAGGATTTGGTAGCGGCCATGGAAAAGATTCAGAACAGTTCTGAGGAGATTGAGAAGATTCTTAAGACGATAGATGATATTGCATTCCAGACCAACATACTTGCCTTGAATGCGGCAGTGGAGGCAGAAAGGGCTGGCAGTGCGGGGAAGGGATTTGCCGTTGTTGCTGAGGAGGTACGCGATTTGGCTGGCAAGTCTGCACAGGCGGCTCAAAACACTTCGGAGCTTATTGCAAATTCTACGGATGCAGTACATACTGGTACGGAAATTGCTCAAAATACGGCAGATGTCTTGCTCGATGTGGTAAAGAGCATTCAGTCTGTGGTTGATGCCATCGACCAAATTGCAGTAGTTTCCAATGAGCAGTCAGATTCGGTTGAGCAAGTTTCCGAGGGAATCAATCAGATTTCAGTAGTTGTGCAGAGCAACAGTGCTACTGCTGAGGAGGGTGCGGCTGCCAGTCAGCAGCTTTCTGCCGAGGCGAACTGCTTGAAGGATTTGGTGGGTCAGTTTACACTTTCTTCAGAATGATTGTGATAAATGGTTTTATATGGGCTGAGTGCATCTCAGCCCTGTTTTTTTCGTATATATGGGATTCGTTATATAATCCCTAGCGGCGGAGGAGGCCAGTTTTGGGATTTGTCCCCGCATTTTTTGCCGGCAAGACGAAAAAAGAATCGCAATCTTCCGCCAATAGAAATTAATGTGGTTCGGAAGACAGAATCTTCTTGAATAATAACTCTGCCAGCAACAGAGCGGGAAAGAGGGTTCCGAAGAGAATCCCCCGCTGCAAGTTATCGCCGAAAGCACTGGCAACAAATCCCACCACGGTGGGCCCGGAACTGCATCCCAAGTCCCCGGCCAGCGCCAGCAAGGCAAAGAGGGCGGTGCCCCCTCTGGGGAGGGAGGCGCTGGCAATGCTGAAGCTTCCCGGCCACATGATTCCCACGGACAATCCGCAGAAGCCGCATCCGATCAGGCTCAATACCGGATGGGGGGAGAGGGAGATGGTCAGGTAGCAGATAATGCAGAGGATGCTGCTGAAAGCCATGAATTTATTCAAGTTTATCCGTTCCCCGAATTTTCCATAAAAGGCTCTGGAGCTGCCCATCATAATGGCAAAAAACATGGGCCCGGCTAGGTCGCCCGCAGTCTTGCTTACAGAGAGCCCTTTTTCCGCAAAGATGGAAGACCACTGGCTTACGCCCTGCTCACTGGCGCCAGCGCATACCATGAGAAGCATCAGCACCCAGAATACCTTGTTTTTTAGCAGTTCTCCAATCTTCATTCCAGATTCTTCCTCGTCAATGAGAGGGGCGATTGGAACTTTGGCAAAGAGGAAGATATTAAGCAGGGGAACCAATGCCCAGATCAGAGCCATGACCTTCCAGTTCTGGATTCCTGCCGTAGTAAAGAAAATCGTGGAGAGCAGCACCACTGCCACATGTCCCCAGCAGTAGAAGGAGTGGAGCAGGCTCATGGTTTTTTCCTTGTTGTCCGAAGGACAGGCTTCCACGATGGGGCTTACCAGTACTTCCAGCAATCCGCCGCCGATGGCGTAGATGATGACGGCGATTAGGATGCCGATAAAGGGGTCGGAAAAAAGTTCCGGCAAAATGGTAAGTCCTGCCAGCCCTATGACCGCTGCCACATGAGCGAGGATGGCGGAGGCTCGGTAGCCGATTTTGTCTACAAAGCCGATGGATACCAAATCCACACCCAGCTGCAGCAGGAAATTGATGGTCACCAGCAGGGTGATTTTTGACAGAGGGATGTGGTAGCTCCTCTGGAAGGTGAGAAAGAGGAGCGGGATAAAATTATTTACGATTGCCTGTACGATATAGCCGATAAAGCAGGCATAAATTGTCTTGACGTATTTGTTGCTCATAGTTGCGATGTCCTTTCTGATTAGTGGTAAATAGTATATAATGATGTTGGGGGCAAAGATTTTTTGACCCTAGTATCATATGATATGTTGGATTATAGCATTTGCTATGAAGGAATAATAGAAATATTTTTTTATGTAATAACAATATTTTGATTATTCCTGATGGTGTTTACGTTTGTGCCGTTTTCTTTGCTGTTCAGGTCGTCTTGCGGAAAATCCCTTGTTTCCTAGGTTAATGTGTGATATAAAGAAACTGTTGAAAGGAAAACCGAATCCTGAAATGTTGGCTTTTGATGCATGCTGGATTCTTGGTTGGATTTGGGAGGGGGTGAGAGAATGTATCTATGTAGTAGGACGGTTTACAGAGCGTCCATTGAAAATGCGTTCTTGTCATACGCTTGGGAAGAAGCATTGTATGATAAGAACGCGCGCTAAATCAACTAGCGTACTAAAGTATACCATATGGGAGGGGAACCTTGCAATATGGATGTTCTTGGTATGTGTATGAAAGGATGAAAAGTATTTTTAGAAACGAAAGAGAGGATTTATGATGAAGATATTTTATGATGTGATAAATAAAGGAAAAGGGTTTATGATTTTAACTTGTGTTATGATGATTTTGATGGTAGTACCAGCAAGTGCAAAAACTTCCAAGTGGTCATTTACTATGAATAGACGGACCGTAGATGGATCGGAAAACGGGAGATTTTATAAAATTGGAAAGGGAAGAAATGTATATATAAGTGGTACTATTAATGCAATACAAAAACGGAAAAATCCAGGTCCGGCTACGGGTTTAACGGTTTATCTTATGAGGTCAAGAATTGGAGTAGATGAAGACTGTGGTTCTTATTATATTGGAAAGGGAAACGTGAAATTTTCAAAGAAGAAGATAGGGAAAACGAAAAAATCAGATAACGAATACTATTTATTGTTTGATAAGGGATTAGATAATTATAAATTAAAAGCTGAAGGGAAACTGGAATATTGATGCTAAAGAATTTTTTTAGTTTCTATTATTGCTGTACTATAAAAATCAGCGTTGCTCAGTGATATTTCTGCAAGGCAGTAACATTATAGTTGCTGCCTTGCAGAAACCATAGTATATTATAGTGTAAAAGGAGACGGTTATGATTATTGATTTTGATATCATTGGCGTAATTATATGTTTTGCTATATGGTGCGTGGCAATATCTTTTCTTTTTTTTATAAAAAAGATGAATAGGTTCTACATCTTAATTTTCACGCTGACATATGCGTATTTATGCATGGTTGTAGAGAAAACTCAATTTCCAATTTATTGTTTGCCTGGGATGGAGCAGACAGTATTTCAGGACATGCAGTTAGTACCATTAATAAGCTTAACGAGTGAAGACATAGAGACATCTGTTTTGAATGTTTTTATGACAATACCTTTTGGTTTTATGCTACAGTTTATAAAGAAATGTACATGGAAGAAAACATTGCAAATAAGTGCTTGTTTTGGAATATCCATAGAATTATGTCAGCTTGTTGTTGCGTTGATAGTGGGAACAACACATCGAGTGGTGGATATTAATGATGTGATTTTTAATACATTCGGTGGAATGATTGGTTTTGGAGTGTTTTTTGTATTTAAAAAAATTGTTTTTCGTTATTTAAATAAGGAGGATGCTATCTACCGTTATTTAATGTTGAGTGAAAATACGGAGAAATAGTGATGGCTTAAAAGCATAGTAGATTGATAACAAGGCAATTTGCGGAGGAGGGAATCATTCATGAAGAGGGGATATTTTTTGCTTCTGGCATTAAGTGCCGGAATTGCAGCATGTTCTGGATGTGCAAAGAAAAGCCAAGAGCCAGAGAGGAAAGAAGTTCGACAGGAAGAAGGCAAGGAAGAGGAGAAAACGGTAAAAACAGACGACCCCAAAAATAAGGATGATGGGACAGTGCCAGAGAATCATGCTAGCGAGGGAGATGGGAAGAAATCCGGGGAACAGGGGAGTGTTTTGGATTACCTAAACAGTGTGATTCAGGAAAAGAATATTCTGCTGATGGAGTCTGTGGCGGAGAATACCTTATTGGTGGTAACGGAGGAAAAAGCCGGGGCAGAGGCTCGGTTTATTGATATCAGCGAGA